>JAIRSS010000136.1 GCA_031255315.1 Spirochaetaceae bacterium | reverse complement strand
ACCAGTTCCCGGTATAAGTATTTTCGGGCAAGGCTGTCTTCTGTTATCAATATCCCAATAAGCCGGTCCTTTAATACCCCCACAGCATGATTCACATTAGCCCGGTATTCATACTTTCTTCTTTTTGTCTTTCCCTTCGGTATCTTTTCATGCGCTTCTCTCAAACTGCTGGAAAGCATATTCGACACCGTCATCATCGCGTAAAAATCCTGTTTGATATTGTCGACAAGCCGTCCGCTGAAGTTCTCCAGTTCCATCTTCTGTTTCACTTGGTTGTATTTCGTTTCCACAGGCTGTCTCTTGTAATACAGTTCCGGGAACGCCGCCTCTTCCATTTCATCTTCCCACGGATTCGCTGTCAGCGCTTCCTGCTCCCCGCTTTTAAGTCGAAACGCTGCCGCCCGTATTTTCAAAGTCTTTGGCCGGCTTTATTTCCGCGCTTCCGCCCGCAAATGCGTCTATACGGGAATTAAACCCTCTTTACACCTGCATGACATACTTTATTTCCCTGTCCTGCAAGTACTTGATTAAATCTTTAGACGAGTACCCCCGGTCAAATATCACAACCGGCTTCCGTCCCTCAAACTCCGGGCCGCCAAGTTTTTCCAGATGTTCCTTCGCCTGTGTCCGTTCGTCCGCCGTCAGCGGTTCTATCTTAGCGTCCGCAATGATATCGTTCACAATGTCATACATCATCGACGCCCGGGCTGCCGCCGCGCTTGATTCACGGCCCGTCGCCCTGTAATACTCCCTCAACGCCGCGTCAGGCGGCATGGCAATGCGGCTTCCGTCTATCACGGGCAAAAAAGGCCCCGCCAATCCTTTACGCCTCGTTATAGTTCCCCTCGACGCCGGGCATGAACCGCATCAGCTTTTTGAACGGCTTTCATAGCCCGCCTGTTCCAATAGGTTTCGAACATTGTCAAAACACGTTTTTTTCCATAATATCCTCCCGTTTCCGGTTTACCACTGCTTCGGGAGGGTGTCTAGCCTTTAACTTGTTGAGAGGGGTTCACTTTCCCCCGCTTACCCAGGGGCACCAGTAATCGTAGGGAGGCGGGCCTATGATCCGGTGGCGGACTATGTAGTATGCGCAGAACGCCGCGAGCAGGACGGTAAAAGAGCGGGCAAGCCAGTCGGCCCTGGCGGGCGGGTTGTGGCTGTACCAGGTGCGCCTGCGGTTCTTGCCGAAACTGCGCAGATCCATGGCATTGGCAATGGTTTCCACCCTGCCGAAACTGGTCATGATCAGCGGGACCAGGATAAGGGTGAGCTGCCTGAGCCGGGAAATAAGGCCCGCCCGCTTGGGGTCAAATTCGACGCCCCGCATGGAGAGGGAATTTCTGATGTCCAGGAAATCCCGGGCCACGTCGGGGATGGTGCGGAAGGCCAGGGAAATGATAATGCAGGCCTTGTAGGGAAGGGCCATGGCGTTAAGCCCCGAGGCTATTTCCGACGGGGTTATCGAGAGCACCAGCACCAGGGCGGTGGCCAGAGAGCAAAGACGCTTGAAGAACATGGCCCCGACGTACCAGAGAAGTTCCCAGGTAAGGAAGAAACGGCCGCTCCAGCGGACAATGTATGTGGCGGCCCCCACGTGGGTTTCCCCGGCTTCGGGCCTCACCAAAATGACAAGCAGGGAACCCAGTACGCCCGCCATTACGGTCATAAAAGCCGTTACAAAGAGTATGGGCTTCCAGGTGGGCTTCATTGATACGATAAGGCCGACGCAGAGGGCAAACATCGGCGCCAGAACACGGACATCGAAGCTCATGATGACATAGACCGTCATCACCAGGAAAAGCAGCACCTTGGTAGTCCCGTTAAGCCGGTGCACCGCCGTGGCGCCGGGCGCGTAGTTGATTATGAAGCGGTTGTTCATGGCGCCCTGCCTCCGTCCGGGTCTTCCGTTCCGGCGCGTCCGGCCTTCTCATGCCGGATATAACGGCGGGTAAAGTCCTCCGCGGGCAGATCCGCTTTTTCGGCAAGCACGTGCAGGGAGGTAGCCTTGAGGTTGGCTTCCTCCACAATCCGTTTATCGGCCAGTATTGAAAAGATGTCCCCGTCGGCGATGATCTTTCCCCCGGCAAAGACCAGCGCCCGGTCGGTATTCTCGATGGCCAGGTGCAGATCATGGGTGATAAAGATGATGGTCTTCTCGTATTGCTCGTTAAGCCGGTTGATAAAGCCGATAATTTCCATGTAATGCCGGTAATCCTGCCCGGCTGTGGGCTCGTCCAGTATGAGGATCTCCGGTTCCAGGGCCAGCACCGACGCCACGGTAACCCGCTTTTTCTGACCGTAGCTTACGGCGCTCACCGGCCAGTTCCTCATGCGGTAAAGCTCGCAGGCTTCCAAGGCCCTCGCGCCTCGTTCCGCGATAAGGGCGTCGCCGGCTCTTCTTAAACGCAGGGCCAGTTCCACCTCGTCTTTGATACTATCCTTTACGATCATCTGATCAGGGTCCTGCATCACATAGCCGGCCCTTTCGCCTATTTCCTTGATGGTGAGCTTGCGGTAATCCTCGCCCTCAAGGTAGATAGCGCCCTTTTGCGGCCTGCATATCCCGCAGATAAGTTTGGCCATGGTGGACTTTCCCGCCCCATTTTTCCCGATAAAGGCGACGCGCTCCCCCCGGCTTATGGTAAAACTCGCGTTCTCGACGGCGGGCCGCCTGCCGCCCCCGGCCGTCTCGTAGGAAAAGCTGACCCCGTCGGCCCGGATAATCTCGTCCCCGGCGTTTTTTTCACCGCCCGGATCGGGCGGACAGGCGGGCAGGGGGGAAAACCCCCGGAGCTTTTCCCGGTTTTCAGGGCCGAGTTCAAGGGCGTTTATGTCCGCAAGGGCCGGTATCGCGCTGAGATCGCAGCCTGAGTATTTTAGCGCGCTGATATACAGGGGCAGGCGTATGCCCTTTTCACCAAGTACGCCGCTTTGCAGGATTTCGGCGGGGCTCATATCCGCGGCGATCCCGCCCCGGTCAACCAGGATGACCCGGTCTACAGGGCGGAAGAGCGCGTCTTCCAGCCGGTGTTCTATGATGATGACGGTACGCCGCGGGCCGCCGTCGTTCCGCGCAATCCGGTCGATTAAGTCGATGGCTGCCGCGCCGGTTTTGGGGTCCAGGGAGGCCAGGGGCTCGTCAAAGATGAATATCCGGGTTTCTTCCCCCAGCACGCCTCCCAGGGCCGCCTTCTGTTTCTGCCCCCCGGACAGGTTGAAGGGCTGGGCCGCGAGAAAGGGCCCCATATCGACGGTTTCGGCGTTCTCCCGGACACGCTTGCGCATAGTTTCCCGGTCAACGCAGTTGTTTTCCATAGAGAACGCAATGTCCTCCCCAACGGAAAGCCCCACAAACTGGGCGTTGGAATCCTGAAGAACCGTCCCCACATCCCGGCTGAGTTCGAAGACCGAAAGCTCCCGGGTTTCCCGGCCGTTTACCTTGCAGGAGCCGGTAATCGTGCCGGGATAGGAAAAGGGGATAAGGCCGTTAATACAGTTTGCCAGCGTTGTCTTGCCGCTGCCGCTTGATCCCAGGATTAAAACCTTCTCGCCCTCGTAGACGGCCAGATTTATACCGGCCAAACTGGGATTCTTCTGGGCCTTGTACTGAAAACTGAAACCCTCGAACTGTACTACCGGCTTCTTCACATCACTCTTCTTCTTTCAGGTCCTTCCGCTTCCCGAAGCGTTTGGAAAGCAGGATGAGGATAGGAATGCCTGCCACTACCAGCACCAGGGTATTGGAAATACCCGAGGCGAAACCCTGCAAAAAGGTGATCTCCAGGTCCGCCGCGTAGAACAGGGACGTAAGCAGGGGCGTAACAAGCCCGAAGGCCACCGCGTTTCCCATGATGGCGATTACCGCGTAAATGACGGCGTGGTGTACCTTGAAAACGCCCTCGTCTATCCTGGCGCCGTACAAGGGCAGGGTCCCGATAAAGAAACCCAAAATGCCGTTCCCGATGGACCAGTCGAACCAGTAGCCCCAGCCGCCGATGGTATCCGCCAGCACGTTCCCCACAAGCAGGGTAACAAAGGCGGGCAGAGGCCCGAAAAGCCCGCCCACTACCACGGGAATGATCATCGCCGAGGTCAG
>JAIRSS010000102.1 GCA_031255315.1 Spirochaetaceae bacterium | reverse complement strand
AAGACGGCGCTTACTACAGCCGGGACGTTCTTTTCCTTTCCGCGAGGGACACGGACGAGAGAACGGGACGCGACCTGCTGTCAGAGTATCTGAATAAGCATGAACATTCCGGCAGTATAAAGGCGCAGATCAGCAGTATAAAAGCGCAGATAGCGCTTGCAATGAAGGAAGGCTATGTTTCTCGTGTAGAGGTATTTCTTCCCGAAGAAAATCAGGGTGTAAAGAGGTACAACGGTGTTACCTGCTGGTACTGGCTGCGGCCCCGCTATGCTGATTCTGCGGCCAATTTCTGTAATGTCGGCGACACTGGTAATGCCTCCCACAGCGTTGCGAGTAGTGTGGGTGGCTGCGCCCCCGCTTTCCGTATAAGGAGAGGGTGATTGTTTTAGGTTTCTATCCTGCCCGTATGGGCGGGTTTATGTATAAATCGGAGGATTTTTATGACCGCATTGGTAATGCAGAAGTTGGCTGCAGCGCTTCTTAATGAGGGGTTTGTTGTGAAGAAGATGGAAGACGAAGAGAAACATCCTTACGACAGAACCGCGGACGGTGAGAAATACACCGGGCAAATCATTATCGTGGCCAGGCCGGTTGATGACGAGGAAGCAGAGGCGAAAGCGGCCCTGCTTCGCAAAGAAAAAGAAAGGGAATTTGCAAAGAACGTTACCGCGCCCTGCAAGCCCGAAAATAAGGCGGTCCGGTTTTGATAAAAGAAAAACCCGCCGCCGCGGCGGAACCGGCGTCCGCTTTTGAACGGGCGATCATCCTGCGGGCTGACGCTATGACCCTGGGAAGCATCGCGACCAACTGGAAAGCGGTACTGGACGCGGTAAAAGAAAAATCCCGGCAGTACCAGGACGTCTCACGCTATACCGGGGACGAAAAACAGGCAAAAGAAGACCGGGCCTTGTTACGCAAGCAAAAAGAAATGACCAAAACGACCATAGCCTCCATACAGGAAGCATGGAATAAACCCTTGGCCCCGTTTTTGGCCGGAGGCCGTGAAATCGTAAAAGAGTTTGACTGCACCATTGATGTGATTGACGACTGCGTAAAGAAGATGGAGGCCAAGGCAAAGGCGGAAAAACAGGAAACCATACGCGCCTATTTTGACGGCAAAAATTTTGATCTGGTTCCTCTGGACAGATTTTTTGACAACCGCTGGCTTAATAAGGGGTACAAGCTGTTTGACGTCAAGAAGGATATTGACGCAAAGATTGCGGAAATCTACGGCGATATCAAAGTACTGGAATCCATAGCGGATCACGGCGCGATTGCCAAAGCCCTGTACCTGGAAACCCTGGACATGGGGGCGGCGATGCTCAAAGTGCAGACCCTTAAAGACAACGCCGCGAAGCTGGCGCGTGAACAGGCGGAACGGGAAAGGCGGGAGCATCAGGATCGGATTGCCGGGAACTGTCAGGAACAGCGGACGGAACAGCGTCATGCCCGCGCCGAGGAACGGATACAAGACCTGGTAAGCGCGGCTCTTGATATGCCGGAGCATAGTATTCCCTCCGAACCTGCGGCCCCCAGGCTGTATACCATCACCCTCCGGTTTACCGGAACGAAGGAAAAGCTCACGGCGCTCAAGGAGTGGATGTCCCAAAACGAAATCAGCTACGAAAAACTGGAGCGATAGCCGCCCCGCGTATATCACCCCGGATTCCGGGGAAAGGAGAAAAGAATGGGCTTATTAACCAAACCCAACGAACTGACGATGAAGGAGACCTACGCGGGCCTCATTTACGGGCAGCCCGGAACCGGAAAAACCACGCTGGCCTTGTCCGGCGTCAACCCGGTCTGTATTGACGTTGACCGGGGGATGTACCGGGTGGAAAAACGCTATCAGGTGCCGAGCCTGCAGGTTGAAAGCTACCAGCAGGTGCTTGATCTGCTCAACTCCAGGGAACTTGACGAATTTGAAACCATCGTAATTGATACGCTCGGCAAGCTCATTGACCGCATGGGGGAGTATGTCGCGAAAAACAACCCCAAATACCGGCTGAGCAACGGCCAGCTTTCCCAACAAGGCTGGGGTCAGATAAAAATTGAGTTCCGCGCCCTGGTAAAACTGATAAACGGCAAAAACAAGTCCGTGATATTCGTAGCCCACGAAACCGAGGAACGAGAAGACGACGTAACCAAAAAACGCCCCGACGTTTCCGGCTCCGCCAGAAAGGATATCGTGAAGGAGCTCGACTTCATGGGCTATATGGAAATGTCCGGAAGCAAACGAACCATCTCATTCGCCCCAAGCGGCGCGTGCTACGCGAAGAACAGCATGGGCCTTGATTCGGTTATTGAGATTCCCGGAATACAAACAGGCAACACGTTCATCAAAGACGTGATTGTGGCCGCCATACGGAACAGGAGGGAACAGGACAGGGAGCAGTCGGGGCTTTACGATGAAACCGTCACCCAGATCGACGGCCTTATAGACGCCGCGAAGGACATCACGGCCCTCAATGAGGCTTACGAAAAGCTGGCCGCCCTGAACCATATATGGGACAGCAAGCTGTACGCCTGGTCAAAAATCAGAGAAGCGGCGAAGGCGCTCAATGGAACATGGGATAAAGCGGCGAAACGGTTTATCGGCCCCGCCGCCCCCGTTTCCAAACCGGAGGCCCCTGAAGACGGACGGAGCCAAACGGCGCAGGGAGCGGATACGGCTTTGAAAAACATTGAACAGCAGTGCCTCGACAAAGCGGCGGATATTACCGAAGTCATGGCCGGGTTTTCGGAAACCGGGGAACGCTATTTTACGGACGATGAAGTAAAAGCCGTCAACCTAAAGCTGTCCGATTTTTCGAGAACGCCTCCAGAACTCAGGCTCAACCTCATAAGCAAACTGCTTGACGCTCAGACAAACACGCTCCGGGAACGGGCTAAAATTTTTGCGGACGCGGGTTTCGGGAAATACCCCGCATTAAAACCGGAGGCGGCCGGCGAAACCAAAGACGACGGTTTCGTTGATGATATTCCGATCGAAAGGCGGAAAGCCGCCAAAGCCAAGGTTCCGGCAGCCGCCGAGACCGGCGAAGAACTGGGCATTTTTTAGGAGCGGCGGATGAGCGGTTTTCTCATAACGCCGTCCCTGTATTCCGCCTGGCGGTACTGGATGGACAGCGAAGACGATGGAAAAGACAAAATTCTGGATGCCCTGAACAAGGTCCGAAAAGAAAAAACCCCGGCTATGCAGGCGGGGATCGCTTTTGAAAACCTCGTCCGGTTTGTTTGCGGCGGGGGGGCGTCGGAAGATTTCTGCGTCCTTGAGGCCGCGGAGCGCGTCAAGGGCGGGATATGGCAGCAGCGGATAAGGCGGGAACTTGACGGCGATCTGGTATACGGAATAGCCGACGTTATACGGCGCAATACCATCTTTGACATT
>JAIRSS010000045.1 GCA_031255315.1 Spirochaetaceae bacterium | reverse complement strand
CGGAATTATACGGCGCTGGAAACGGCGGGGCCTTTTTCCGGGGCGGAAGGCTTATCAGCCGGGGAGAATATCGTCCTTAAGGCGGCGGCGCTCTTCCGTGAAAAGACCGGCTATGACAGGCCCGTCCGGGCGGCGCTGGAAAAACGCATACCCCCCGGCGGCGGGCTTGGCGGCGGTTCTTCAGATGCCGCTTCGACCCTGCGGGCGCTGGACGCTCTGGCGGCGGCCCGCCTTGGCCGTGAAGAACTTGAAGAAATGGGGGGAAGGCTGGGGAGCGATGTCCCGTTCTTCCTTTCAGGAAGCGCCGCCCTGGTTACGGGGCGCGGGGAACGGGTGAGGCCGCTGGATTTTCCCGCAGACGGACTGGCGCTTGTATTGGTAAATCCGGGCTTTCCAAGCGGAACTGCGGCTGCCTTTGCGAAGCTGGACAGGTTCCGGACGGAAAAAGACGCGGCGGCTTTAACCGACGGATTGTCCGGCGAAGACGCGGCCCGTTTTCTAAAGGATGCCCCCGCTTCCTGGCCCTATGGTAACGATTTTCAGCCCGTACTGTGCGACCACGGGGAACACGGGGCGGAGTACAGGCGGATATTCCGGGACCTGCGGGAGGCGGGAGCGGACTTTTCCGGCTTATCCGGGTCAGGATCGACCTGTTTTGGCGTTTTTTCGGATAAAGCGCGGGCGAAAAAAGCCGCCGAAGCCCTGTTTTATAGGTGGAATTTTGTAAAGTTGACGTTTTTTCTTGCGCAAATGCCCGAACCGGTGTTACAATAGGGGCTGTCCCGAAACTTTAGTTTTGGAGCGGCATTCTTAAAATCTGTAGTTTCGTAAGATTAGCCTGTGGCTAAAACCCTGAGAAACCGCAATAATGAGCATGTTTGGATAACCGGAAGGAAGGGAGTGTGCCATGAAAATTACCGATATTCGTGTTCGTAAAGTGGCCAAGGAAGGAAAATTAAGGGCCTATGTAACTGTTACCTTCGATGACTGCTTTGTGGTTCACAACGTAAAGATTATCGAAGGGAAAAGCGGCGTGTTTATAGCCATGCCGAGCCGGAAGACCAGGGCGGGTGAGTACAAGGATGTGGCCCATCCCATCCACCCCGAATTCCGCGCCGAATTACAGAAACAAATTCTGGATATATACGACAACGGTAATGTCCAGGATGATCTTTCTATGGAGCTATAGATGTTCATATTTTTTGGGACGTAGGCAAGTGGTAAGCCACCGGGTTTTGGCTCCGGCATTCACAGGTTCGAACCCTGTCGTCCCAATACGGAGACAGGGTTCGAAGGGTCCGGCCCGCCGAAAGGAAAAGGTGCCACGGATGGCACCGGCAGGGACGGACCCCGGCCTGGAGCGAACAAACAGGATGTTTGAGAGCGGAAGGCGAACCCTGTCGTCCCAGTACGATGACGGGGTTCAAACCATGATGAAGTGAACCTTGTCGTTTCAGTATGATGACAGGGTTTGGTCTGTCGGCAGAAAAAGCGCCGGGCTAAGGCGCACCAAATAGGAGTAAGCATAATGAGTCAGGTTGTTTTTAATGCCCGTAAGCGGGCCGGTGCGGGGTCCGCTGATGCCCGCAGGACAAGGCGGGCCGGACGTATTCCGGCGGTTGTTTACGGGCGTTCCGGCAGCGCCGTTGCCATCGATCTTAACGCCGTGGAATTTGCCGCAGGCGTAAAGGGAATCTCCGGAAGTACCATTGTTAAGGTCAATATTGACGATAAAGCCGTGGACGCTTTTGTAAAGGATACCCAGCGGAATATTCTGGACGGCAATATACTTCATGTTGATTTTTATGAAGTTGAAAGCGACAGGCTGTTGCGCGCCAGAGTTCCCCTGCATATCGCGGGGAATCCCGTCGGGGTAAGGAACGGGGGCATATTCGAGTCTTCCCTCCATGAGATTGAGGTTGAATGTCTGCCCGGAAATCTTCCTGAGCGGATTAACGTGGATGTCTCCGCGCTGGACGAGAATCAGTCTATCCCTGTCCGCGACCTTGAGCTGGGCGGCGGGGTTAAGCTGATTTCAGGCGGCGATCAGGTTGTGGCTCTGGTGAAGTTCGCCAAAGCCGAAGACGCCGATTCTTCCGCCGAGGAAGAAAGCGCCGCCGAACCGGCCGCCAAAGAACCGGCAAAGAGCTAAGAATCCTTGTATGCGGCCTGTCCGGAGAATTATTGTGTTTAGAGGCCGGGCCGTAAATCACCGTGAATCACTTTGAAAAGACAGTTTCCGGCGCTTTGGGCGCGTGGGAAAAAGGAACTCGGTTTCTCGCGGCAGTTTCCGGCGGGGCGGATTCTACCGCCATGCTTGCGGCCTTAACGGCCTTTGCCGGGGAACGCGGCCTGGTTACGCGCTGCTTTCACGTGGAGCACGGCCTTCGGGCGGCGGAAGAAAGCCGGGGGGATGCCGCCGGGGTGCGGGAGCTTTGCCGGAAACTCGGCGTTCCCTGTAAAGTCGCGCACATTCCGCCCGGAAAAATCGCCGCAACCGCCGCGAAACAAGGCATCGGGCTGGAGGCTGCGGCGCGGTTTTACCGTCATGCGCTGTGGGACAGGGAAGCGCGGCGTATAGGCGCGGCGCGTGTCCTTGTCGCCCACACCCGCGACGATGTCCTGGAAACCGTCTTGATGCGCGTACTGCGCGGGTCCGGCCCGGCGGGGCTTGCCGCCATGGAACGGGACAATGGCCGCGTTCTGCGCCCCCTTATCAGCCTGAACCGTTCGCAGGTGCTGGAGTACCTTGCCGGGCGGGGCATCCCCTACAGAACCGATTCCACCAACGCCGA
>JAIRSS010000041.1 GCA_031255315.1 Spirochaetaceae bacterium | reverse complement strand
ACGGCTGCCCGTCGAAACAGAGGTTGGTAAAGCCGCCCGCCAGAATCTCGGCCAGCTTCCGGTTAAAGAAGCGCTGTACCTCGTCGGCCATCTCCGCCGCCAGGACGCGGTACTGGCCCAGATTGTCGTCCTCAATATCGGTCCGGTCAACGCCGAGGGTGGATTCCCATTTCTGGTTGACGATCTGGTACGCGGCCTCGGCGATGTTCCTGACAACGCGGTCGCCTACCCATTCGCGCAGATGCGGGAACGTCCCCAGCCAGCCGTAGGTGTTGCTTTTGGTACTGGACGGGATAACCGTGGAAAGCAGTTTCCAGACCGGTTCCGCATCCAGTTCGGCCATTCTCCGGCGGAACTCGTCATGCAGGGCCGTCCGCAGCCCGTTTAATATAGCGCTGGTAATGATCATTTCTTACCCTCCTTGATTTTTTGAAACTCTTCGGCGGTGTACCCCAGCGCCTTGGCAAGGGCGGTTTCCTCGGCGTTCAGGACCGCGCTGTTCCCGGCATCCGGCGGCGTACCCTCCGGGGCCTGGGTTTCCGCGCCGATAATCGCGGGACTGGCGGTCATGATCTTTTTGAAAGATTCAAGGCCGGCCTGTGTCGCGCACAGGGCGAGATACTCCTCCCGGCTTGCCGGGGCGATCTTCCGGTTCTTGATCGCGTCCTCTACCGCCGCCTCCGCGTCCCGTAAGAGCGCGGCGGCGTTAAGTTCGGCAAGCTGCTTTTCGGCGGCCAATGCCCGTGTCTCCATCGCGTTAAGATCGGCGCGGGGGGCATAGGCGGCGAGATCGACAGCCGAAGCATCCGTCTGCAATTTCGCCTGGGGCTTCGCCGCGTTCAGGGCTTTGACCGCCGCCAGCGCCTCCGCTTCGGTCGCGGTTTCACCCAGGCCCAAAGCCGCGAGTAATTCTTTGTTCATGCGAACCTCCGTTATGGTTTTGTCTAACCGCTCCGAATTCAGGGCGGGCAGATTCAGGTTTGGGGAATTGGTAAGGGCGGCCCGGAGTACCACGGTTATCTCGCCCCGGTCATCGTGCAGGAATACCGGCGAGATGAAACTATACTCCTTGTTGAGGACGGCCTCCCCGCCGCGCTTCGTCCACTCCACATCGGCCCGGATCGAACCGCCCGCTCCGGTGCGCAGGTTGGTCATCCAGCCCATAGCCGGGGAAGCGCCCCCTTTGGGGGCGGAAAGGTCCGTGGCGTGGTTTTCGTCAATAACCAGTTTGGACAGCCGGGCCGCCGAATTGAGGACGATTTTTTTCGGATCGCTCTTTTTCCATTCGCGCCCGTCCCGGCCCCGGATCAGGGTTCCGGCGGGAATGAGTTCGAGGGAAGACGGCAATGCCCCGCTTTCAAAATTGAGGGATAAAAAAAGGCTGCCGGTAATTTCCATACCGACAGCCTAATAAGCGGGGCGGGCGTTTTTGTACTAACCGTGATTATTGTCTCCGGCCAGTTCCAGAAAAGGCAGATAGGGCATGGACGGCTTGAGTTTTTCACGCCGCCCTTCCTTCCACAGGTCATAGGCAAAAGTAAAACTGATATTGTACTCCCTGGCCAGGTCGTTCATGGCGCATCCGTTGCTCCCGGCCCGTGCATAAATCTCAAGGGCAATAATTTTACGGAAGGCCGTCCGCTCCAGGGGAAAGTAAATCTGCATACCCCCGTAAAGCCGCATGATCCTGCCGACGATCTTCCCTGCCGCGGATTCTCCCGCCGCGTCCGCAATAACGCGGCGCAGATTCTCTGCCGATGCCCCGTCTTCTTTCCTCGCGGGAATGTAGACCATCTGGCCGCCGTAGTACCGGCACAGGGTGCGGACCGCCCTCTGCGCCGTTTCCGATGTTACCCCGTCCCCGGTACAGGAGAGAATCAAATCTTCTACCAGGGCGTTACCGGCGGAATTGCGCCTCTTGTGTTTAACCATTATGCGGTTCCGCCTGAACTGCCGATTCCGAAGTATCGGGATCATATCCGGCCCTGACCATCATGTCCCAAAGTGCCGGAATTACTTCCCGCGCCGTGCGTACCGTAAGAAAACGTAACGCTTTTACCCTGGTGATACGGTCCACAAAGGCCAGGAGCGCCGCATCGCTTTTGTTCCGGGCGCACTTCCGCCACATCCCCTTGATATACTCAAGCTGCGCCGTTGTCGCCTGTCCCTTCTCCTCGGGCTTCACCCGCCGGGTCCCGTAATCAAAACCGTTTTTGCGCATAGCCCGGAGTACCGCCGCAAGCTGCCGTTCCGTCAGGTCCGCGCAGGATTGCTTGCCGGTAATGCCCTCAAGAAAAGCCTGGTAAGTATCGTCCGTAAGTCCCATTTTCGACTTGCCGATATGGACAAGCTGAATAAGTTTTTTTCTTTTTTTTCCCGCTGTCTCTGATGTCATTTTAATTCCCCTGTAAACCCCAGGGCTGTACAGCCCTGGGGCGCAATCATCACTTGCCGGTACTTTCCCCGTCCCGGCCCCTCGGAGCCGTTTTCAGGGGATACCGGGTCATGTACTGCTTCATGGCAAAGGAGGCGAATATGTTGACATTTCCCAGTTGTTTTT
>JAIRSS010000037.1 GCA_031255315.1 Spirochaetaceae bacterium | reverse complement strand
GGGCGATTCATCCACGTTGAACAACTGGTTCATGCGTTTAATCATGTCAGTAAAGCCGGTTACTTTGGTAACCTGCGGCACGCGCTCAAGGAGGTAGGCGGAGAGGCCCTCAATGGCGGTCAGGGTCCGGGGACTGAGCAGGGTTTGCGTGTCGTCCGCCTCGACCGAGAGGATAATGTTCGTGGAACCGCCAAAATGCTCGCGGATAAAGCGGTCGCTGCGGCTCACTTCGGTATTGTCGTTAAAAAACTCGATCATCGCGTTGTCAACGACAACTTTGGACGCGCCGACAACCGAACTGACAACGACCAGCGCGGCTATGACCAGCACGAGAGCTTTCTTGCGGGCAACGGCGCTCAGGGTATCGGCAAGCTCATTCTCAAAATCAAAGCGCGTTTTTTTAACACGCTGCTTTTTCAGTGCCGCAAGTTTTACGCTGCGGGGGCCCCGGATAAGGAGTATGGCGGGGATGAGGGTCATGGCTACGGTGAACGCGGCGAGCACGCCGAAACTGGAAAAGATTCCGAACTCGCGCATCGGCGTAAGGGAGGTGAAGCAAAACGAAATGAAGCCAGCAAAGGTGGTGAGAGCGGCAAGAAACACCGGCTTTAAGAGTTTGCGCACAAGGCCCAGTACAAAGGCACGGTGTTCATCAACGGTAAAGGTTTCGCTGGTTACCTCGTCCTTGTAATGTGAGACGATGTGAATGGCGTAGGCGCTTCCCACTGCCATAAGCATAGTGGGGAGCACGGAGGAAAGCATGGTCAGGCTTATGTTGAAAAGCGGCATGGCCCCGACAGTCCATATAACCGCGATGATTACGGTTAAGAGGGGAAGTGTTACATAGCTGAAACGCCGGAACGAGAAAATGAGGACGGTAAGCAGCACCACGACGACCAGGGGGATGAGTACCGTAACGTCAGTAAACACCGATTCGTTTATGGTTGCCGATATGACCGGCTGCCCTGTGGTGTAGACCTCGGCGTATCCCGCAAAGATTTCTTTTGCCATATCGCGGAGGTGCGTGAGAACCGCCACGACTTCGGGGCTGCCCGCCTCACCGGACGGCGCGTTAATCGTTATCGCTATTTGCGCGGCCGAGAGGTCGTCGGACACGAGGGATCCCCGGTACATATCCCATGAGGCAAGACGGCGTTTGAGTTCGGCGATCTCTTCCGGCGTTCCCGAAAAGTCCTCGTCCACAAGGTCGGTAACGATGATGCTTTCGCTGTCTGATGTGATGTACTGGGTTGTCATAAGCGAATCCGCTTTTTTAACCAGCTCTATGTCTTCCACCGCATCGGTAAACTCCTTGATGCGCGACAAGAATTCGCTTTCAAAGACCGTGCCGTATGGCCTCTCAAGCCCCACGATGATGGTGATTTCATCGCCGTATTCCGCTTCAAGATGTTTAGTCGTAATGCGCGCCGGATTGTCGTCCGGCAGGAAGGCGTAGATGTTGTTATCCATCCGAGCCTTTGGAAGCTGCGCCGCGAAAAACACGGTGATCGCGGCGACTATGCCTACCATCACCCAGGGATGTTTGAAAAATTTCTCCAATTCATGACTCCTTGATAATTGACTTTACCAACAAGAACATACCGTATTATAATTAAATAAAAAGAACACTTTTGAGCCTTTTTGTTTGATAATTGGACACTATGTTGTTTTTTGTCTTAAAACTGGCAAAAAAGGCGGGAACTGCAAGGAGGAAGAATATGAAAAAAATGGACATTAGAACGAAATTCACCCAAAAGGCTCTTAAGGACAGTCTTATTGAGTGTATGAAGGCGACTCCTATTCGGGACATCCCTATCAAGGCGATATGCGCCGGCGCCGAGGTAAGCCGTTCGACTTTTTACAACTATTACAACGACCAATACGACCTTCTGCGGGAGATAGAAGAGCAGACGTTTATCGAAACAGATAAAATCATTCAACCGTACATAAAAATAGCGCCAAAATCCCGTAATCGCGCGGTAATCAATCTCTTGCATGATATTTTACAATACATCGCCGATAATAGTAATTCAATTCAAGTATTGTTGAGTGAAAACGGGAACAGCGCTTTTCAGAAAAAATATTTCCGCAATGGCATTGAAGTAGTGCGGAAAATAACGGAAGGCATCAGCATTAAAGCGCAGGAAGAGAGAGCGGCCAGGTATGGTTTTGTTTTTGTGGTAGCCGGTATGCTCGCCCTGGTTCAGGAGTGGCTTAAAAACGGCATGGACACGCCGGTGCCGGAGCTGGCGAGGACGATCACCCGCCTTATGCGGGAGATATAGTACCGATGAACAACAAAACCGGGGAAAATGCGGGGATTGACAGGCAAGGGGACGGGGCCTAGAACATAGTTATAACAAGCGGAGTTTGGAGTGGAGTGAAGCATGACCATGGAGAAAATTATTGAAATACCCGATAACCGCCGTGTCTATTTTGATTTGCCGTCCCAAATTCCGGCGGGCAAGGTCCGGATTGCAATTAACATTCTTGAATATTCAAGGCCCGACACACAGGGTGGAGGCGCTCTGGATGTGGAGGCATTCAGCAGCGAAGAAGAAGCAACGGAATTCGCCATACAGCTTTCGGAGCGGTTGATCAATGAGGCGTGGTGGAATCCGGACGCTTAGGGATGAGCTTTATGCCGACAAAGCCCGGCCCGTTATTGTCGTTCAAGCAGACCCTGGAGAGAGGATAGCGGGGTACGGTTCCGTTTTTTGAGCGGGCGGGGTTTCCCCCGGGGAGGCGCGTTCCGGGGGCTTGCGGAGCGGCGCGTTCACAGAAAGCCGCAAATTACCCGCGGCCTCCGGCTTAGATCGTTGTATTTCTGTACCCTGTTATAGCCGTGCGACGCAAGCATGGCGGAAATCGGTTCCATTTGCCGGGGGTCGGCCTCCAGGAGGAGCGCCCCGCCGCCTGCGAGATAGCGCGGGCTTTCGGCGATTATTTTGCCGATAAGGCCGAGGCCGTCTTCCCCGCCGTCAAGGGCGAGGCGCGGCTCGCGGCGTACTTCCGGCTGAAGCGAAGGGATGAGCGGCGCGGGTATGTAGGGCGGGTTCGAGACGATGAGGCTGAAGCGGCGCGGCAGGGGGGGCCGCGCGGGGTCGGCGTTTTCCGGCGGGCTGCTGAACGCGGCGAAGAGATCGCTTTCGATAAAGGCAATGCTGTTTCCCGCGAGAAGCCGCGCCGCGTTGCCCCGGGCGCAGGCAAGGGCTTCCCGCGAAATGTCCGAGGCGCAGACTTCAAGTTCCGGCATTTCGTGCTTCAGGGCGACTGCCACCGCGCCCGATCCGGTGCAGAGGTCCAGCGCCCGGACGGGGCCCCCGGCGGCGACGGAGGCGGCGATTGCCCGGGCCGTTTCCAGGGCCGCCTCTACCAGGGTTTCCGTGTCCGGCCGGGGGATGAGGACCGAGGGGTTTACGGCAAAATCGAGGCCGTAGAATTCTTTGCGGCCCAGGATGTACGCCACAGGTTCCCCGGAAAGGCGGCGTTCGACGAGGCCGCCGAACAAGCGCCGGTCCTTTTCGGCGAGGGGCTCGTCCCAGGCGAGCGCCAGGCGGGCGCGGTCCGTGCGCAGCGTTTCCGCCATGAGGAGGGACGCGTCAAGGGAAGGAGTGCCGGCGCCGGCGGCGGAAAGCCGGGCGGCCGCTTCGCTGAGCGCCTGTTTTACTGTCATGGGGCCGCGCGGGGCTGATCCTGCCATAGCGGGGAGCCATGAGTGGGGGGAGCGGAAAAGCGTTTTTGCCGCAGGCAAAAACCTTTGGAGCCGGGGGGAGCAGCGGCATTAGTTGCGAAAGTTTTAGCGGGAAATTTTAAAATGATTGCCGTTAAAGCGCTCCCCCTCATGACGCGGTTGCGCGCAGTAATTCTTCCCTTGCGGAGAGTTTGAGGGCGTCGAAGAGTTCGGCAATGTCCCCCTGCATTATGAGGTCCAGTTTGTAGAGCGTCAGGCTGATGCGGTGATCGGTTAGGCGGTTCTGGGGGAAGTTGTAGGTGCGTATTCTTTCGGAACGGTCCCCCGAACCTACCTGGCTTTTGCGGGCCTCGGAACGTTCGGCCTGGGCCTTTGCCTCTTCCATTTCGTAGACGCGCGCGCGGAGTATGCGCATGGCCTTTGCCTTGTTTTTGATCTGGCTTTTTTCGTCCTGGCAGTGGACTACGATGCCGGAGGGGATGTGGGTTATGCGTACTGCGGAGTCGGTGGTGTTGACGCACTGGCCGCCCGGGCCGCCCGCGCGCATTACGTCGATGCGCAGGTCTTCCGGCTTTATGTCGATTTCCGTTTCGTCCGCTTCGGGAAGCACGGCCACGGTAACGGCGGAAGTGTGTATGCGCCCGGATGCCTCGGTTGCCGGGACACGCTGGACACGGTGGACGCCGGATTCGTAGCGGAGGTTTTCGTATACGTTGCTGCCGCTGATGGAAAAGACTATTTCCTTGAAGCCGCCGAGTTCCGTTTCGTTGGAGTTCATGATCTCGAATACCCAGCCCCTGTTTTCGGCGAACCGGGAATACATGCGGTAGAGATCGGCCGCGAAAAGGGCGGCTTCCTCGCCGCCGGTGCCCGCCCGGATCTCCATGATGATGTTTTTTTCGTCCAGGGGGTCCCTGGGGATGAGCAGGAATTTGAGGCGGTCGTCGGCGTCCTTGTGCCGCTGTTCCAGGTCCTTGAGCTCCTCCCGGGCAAGCTCCTTTATCTCCGGGTCCGTTTCGTCCTGGGCGAGGGCGCGGGTGTCGCTTATCTGGGCGGCGAGTTCCGCGAGTTCGGCGTTCACGCCGTGGATCGCGCCAAGCCGGGAGTATTCTTTCATCAGGGCCTTGTATTTGTTCTGATCCCTGACCAGAGCCGCGTCCTGGATCACCAGCGAGAGTTCGTCGTATCTTTTCAAAAGCGATTCGAGCCGTTCGTTCATGGTAAGACAGTATAGCCCCAAGCGGGGGTTTAGGGAAGGGCTCGGGACGCGCTGTCCCCCGCCGGATCTTGCCGGGGTTTCTGCGGGGGCCGGGTTACCGCGCGTTCCCCCGTTCCGGGTTCGCGGCCGTGAAAAGGCTGTCGTCCGGGGGTCCAGGGGGAGCTTGAACCTGACGTCCGATATTTCGATTGCTGTGGAGTGTTTGTTCTGTACGTTGGGCATTTCCATTTTTCCGGCGGTCCGGATACCGTCGATCCAGCGGATTCCGGATACCCGCAGTTCCTTGAGAAGCCGGTTCTGCCTGTCGTAGTAGTCAGTCGCGGCGATGGTATACGGGATCCTTGCGGATCTTTATGATCGCCTGCCGTAGGGTTCCCGTCGGCTGCCACCTCTCCCGGAAGGGCAAAGCTGTCCTTGCCGAGGATCCGGCTCCCCATGTCTTGTAGGTAAAATCGGTCCCCATAAAGTCGTTGTTCTTCTCCGATCCGGTCCTGCGCGGAAGCCCCCGCCGCTCCCGCAGCCGACAGTAACGCCGCAGTTAAAACGGAAAGCGTTTTTTCATTTTCATGGATTCCCCCCTTTTTGTTCCTTGCTGTCCGCCGCCGCCCCGAGCGGCTTCAGGCTGTATATTAAAAGCGGGATAAGGGTGTAGCCGGCCGGCAGGGCCGCCCCCGTCCCGATAATCGCGGGCGTCCCCACGTAGAAGAGCATGGCCACGGGGCTGAGCGGGTACACCGTGAACATGGCGCACAGTATTACTGTCGTCGCCCCCAGGGGCTTGCCGATCTTCCGGAGGGAATTCAGGACGCCCTGGCGGTAGGATCCGGTCCGTTCCAGTTCCAGCCTTATATGGGTAATAAAGCGGATCGCGTCGCCTGCCGCTATCCCCTGGATTATGGGCATGACGGCCATGGCGAGCGCTTCGGGATCGAACACATCCTCCGCCTTTGCGGTATATTCCCGCAGGCGCGTTTTAGTCAGGTTAGTTTTTGCTAACCAATCGCTGCGCCGCGTATGCCTGCTAGCGCTTACGCCGGTTCCAGCAGCGCCGAATCCGGGCCCCGCCTTTCGATGGCCCATTCCCGCCCGGCGAGCCGGGAGAGGAACAGCCTGTCGTGGCTTGCCAGGAGCAGGGCGCCCGGA
>JAIRSS010000030.1 GCA_031255315.1 Spirochaetaceae bacterium | reverse complement strand
CCCCATGCCCTCCATTGCCTGTAGCGCGTTCCTTTTGTCCATGGTATAGTGTGTATACGGCATCGTTAACCTCCGATAGAGTGGTTTTGCAGCTTTATTCTACCGTGTTTGCGATGCCGTTCCCTTGCCTTCCTATTTTTGCACTTCAAAAAAATTCGGCCTGAGCATTGTAATAGGTTTTGTAAGTATCCAGTGTCCCCGGGGAATAAGAACGGTTCTTTGAAGCCTTCCGGCCGGTCCGGGGGCTGGTCGCAATGTCTATGAATTTTTGAGCCCAGTCACCGGCCGTTACGTTTTCCGGGGGGAGGTGCCGGACCTTGTTCGCCTCCAGAACCTGGTTAAGGTGCTGGATAAGGGCAATAACGCCGGCATCAGCCGAGGACTTGTTTTTGGGGTTACGGTATTGGGCAAGGGCATCAGGGAAGTCCTGGAAGCTGCGGCGCTGCCAGTCAAGGCATACCTTCCGGGGAAGCCCGGAAGCCGGGTTAATCGAAAACAGGAAGGTCTTTGAATTGTTCCTCCTGCGCGTAAAGAAAGGCTTTTGTGAGCGGGGCATGGCGGTCCTCCAAAAACCAAAGAACACATAATTCCTTACAGGATAAGGAATTATGTGATTTGGGGAGTGGAGGATTCAAACCTTCGAAGGCTGAACCAACAGATTTACCGTCTGTTGGCTGATCGCTGCCGCCTGCTGTCGTTTTTTATATGCCGGAAGCCCGTTATTCGCTTCTTTTGCGTTTTTCCGAAGCGGTTTCCCGCTTCGCAATATCTTTGACTTTTTCTTTTTCCTTGGTTATTTTTGCATCTAATTTATCCATCATCTTGTCAATGGCGGGAGTCAGCTCAAAATCGTGTTCTTTCACATGGATAGACACTCCCCATCGAAAGTTTACCGTTGCTTCGGCGGAAAAATCCTTGTCCTTTGTCAGGGTAAAGAGGAGATCTACGATCATATTTTCAGCATTGTGAATTCGCGTAATCTTCCGATCCAGATACTCCCTGGCATCGTCCCGTAAGGTAAAATGCACGGCTTTAATTTCAGTATTCATGCTGCCTCCTGAATGCGGACGTCCTCCGCACATTAAAAAATTTATTTCTCAAACACACCGCCGACGCCAATCACAAACAAAGGAAGTCTGGTCCCCAGGACAGACTCATTTGAGCCGGTTCACCGTGAATATGACGAACCCAGATTCAGTTCACTCCTATATTTTGCAACAGTCCGTCTGGCGATAGAAATTCCCCGTTTAACAAGCATATCGGCGATTTCCTGATCCGGAATGCGCCGCTTCTCCTGTAAGATAAGCTCCCGGATTATTTCCTTTACGCCTTCCTTGGAATACCGGGACCCGCCGGATCCTATTCCGGAAATAGAATTGGTAAAAAAATAGCGAATCTCAAAGATGCCCCACTCGGTCTGCATATACTTGCCGTTGGCCGTTCGGGACACCGTGGTCTCATGAACCCCCAGTTCCTGGGCTATGTCCCGCAAAGTAAGCGGCTCCAGGTATTTGGGCCCGTTCACAAAAAAAGGCCGCTGAAATTCCACAATGGCCCGGGAAACCCGCAGTACGGTATGGTTGCGCTGATTGATAGATTGAATGAACCACCGGGCTTCTTTGATGGTTTCCTTTGCAAAGTTCCTGACCTCTTTACCGGCTGTACCAGTATTTTTCCGGCTTTCATCTTTTTTATCTGAAATCTGCATGAAGAAGGGATTGATCCCCAGAACCGGAATTTCTTCTTCATTCAGAACGATGATAAATTCTCCCTCTTTCCTGACAACCTGGACATCGGGGACCACATACCGGGTCTCCGCCGAATCGAACCGCCGTCCTGGAAAGGGCGAAAGCCCCCGAATCCGCTCCAGGATAACGCCGGTCTCTTCCCGGCTGCGCCCCAGTTTCCGGGCAACTTCGGCAATCTTCCCTTTCTCAAGGAGATCCAGATAATCCAGGGCTTCTTCCATCCCCGGAGGAGCGTCCGCCAAAAGCCGGGTCTGCACCAGAAGGGATTCGCGGAACCCCGTTGTACAAGACCCCGGCGGGTCCAGGGCCTGCACCAGCTTCAAAGCCGCATCAATCTTCCCCGGCTCCTCCCCGTTAAGGAGCGCTTCCACCGGCTCTTTGTGGAATCCGTCGGCATCCAGGTTTTGAATAAGAATCTCGCCGATACGCCGGACTTCCTCGTCAGCAGGTTCCAACCTCAGATTCCAGAGCAGATGTTCCTGAAGCGTCTCCGGTCTGGACAGCGCCCCCTCAATAAATTTGTACTGTTCCTCCATCGCCTCGTTTCCGCCCCGGCGGACAAAACCCGAATCGGAGCTGCCCTCGAAATAGGCGTCTTCCTCTTTGGGAGGGCTGTACGCCGCGTCCAAAGAGACGGTGGAATGATCCTCCAGCACCTCCAGCGCCGGATTCCGCTCTACTTCCTCCTCAATTTTTTCACGTAAATCCATAATCGGCAACTCCATCATCTTGATAGACTGATAGAGCTGAGGACTCATTTTTAATCGTTGTTCCTGAATAAAAGCCGGGCGCTGCAACTGCACGGAAACACCTCACTATATCCTCTGTTATTTTGTCAAGGTGAATAACGGCCCCTTATCGCTTTTCACCATCGCCCCTATCCTCCGGCACAATACCCCGTATTGGGCGGCAGAATCGGCATCCCGCTATTGAACCGTGCCGCTTCGCCAGATCAATCCCTGTATACCGTCTTACCCTGTCCTTCTCCTTCTATAACTTGAAGAACCAGGGGTTTCTGCCTGGGTTACCAGGCTCCTGTCCGGGGCAGCGGCGCCGGGACGCCGCCCCTCATTGTTTTCTCTGTTAAAACTATTGTCTTACTGCGATGGTTTGTCAAGAATCGAAAAAATAAATGTGATTAATCAGGGAAACTTGCACTCTCCCCAATAAAAATCTGTTAACCTATTTCAGGACTTGACAGACGGCGCCTGTTTAGCCCGGTTGATACGCACACGGAACATCTCCGTGGTTGTTTTGAACGAGGAATTGCTGGTGCAGCCTCATTCAGTATTTGACTATCCTATCCCGATGTGGTTAACTCAAGGCGGCCCGTTTAACAGGGCTTCCTAATAATTACGAGGCTGTCCTGAAACTTCAGTTTTTGGAACAAGCTCAATGAGGTACGCTGTGAACGAAGCTGAATTCACGGTTACGGCCGCGGAAGCCGCGGAAAAGATAGCGGCGGCCCGGTACGCCCAGGTTTCCTGGGGCGCGCTTCCCTACCGGGAACGGGCGGAAACGTTGAAGCGGGCCGCCCGGTATCTTGCCGGGCATATAGACGACATCACCGAGGTAATACACCAGGAAAACGGCAAGATCCGCCTGGACGCGCTGGCGGCGGAACTCCTGCCGGCGGTAATGGGGCTTTCGTATTACCTCAAAAACGGGGGGAAGTTTCTCGCCTCCCGCCGCGTAACCGGCGGTAATATCCTTATGTTCAACAAAAGGAGCCGGATGATCTACAAGCCTTATGGGGTAGTGGGGATCATCTCGCCGTGGAATTATCCTTTTGCCATCCCCTTCTCTGAAGTCGTGATGGCGCTCCTGGCGGGCAACGCCGTGATTCTC
This sequence comes from Spirochaetaceae bacterium, assembly GCA_031255315.1. The sequence continues at coordinate 1,554 of JAIRSS010000030.1, read as the reverse complement.
AAGGTTGCTTCGAATACTCTGGGGGTAGGACGCGCCCTGGCCGCCGTCTTCGACGCCGCCCGCCTGCCCGCCGGCGTTTTTTCCTATGTGGAGCTTCCGGGAAAAGAGGCGGGCGCGGCCTTTATAAACGGAGGAGTGGACAAGCTCTTCTTTACCGGGTCTTCCGCTACGGGGAAGGAACTCATGGCTCTGGCCGCTCCCCGTCTTCTGCCGCTGGTCCTGGAACTCGGTGGCGCTGACGCCGCGATAATCTGCGACGACGCCGATCTGGACCGGGCCGCGGCAGGGATCGTCTGGTCCGGCTTCTCCAACGCCGGCCAGTCCTGCGGCGGCGCCCAGCGCATCCTGGTCCAGAAAAGCGTCTACGCCCCGTTTCTGGATAAACTCTGCGCGCTGGTGCGGAACCTTCGATCTGAAGAACCCCGGTCCGGGGCTGAGGTTCCGGGCCAGAAAGCGGATTTCGACATCGACCTGGGGCCGATGGCCGCCCTCAAACAAAAGAAGACGGTTCGGGAACAGGTGGCCGCCTGTCTCGCAAAGGGAGCGAAGATAGCCGCCCAGAGTCCCGGCGGCAGCCTGTGGGACGACGGCCTGCGCACTCCCGCCATCGTGCTTACGAATGTAACCGGCGATATGCCTGTTATGACCGGGGAAGTCTTTGGCCCGGTGGTGGCGGTGATCCCCTGGGAAACGGACGAAGAAGCCCTTGCCGCCGCCAACGCCGCTTCCTACGGCTTGACCGGATCAGTCTGGTCCCGCAACGGAAGCCGGGCGAAACGTCTTGCCGCGGGCGTCAACGCCGGCGCGGTTATGATAAACGACCACCTCATGTCCCATGGTCTTGCCGAAACCCCCTGGGGCGGCTTCGGCGATTCGGGGCTGGGGCGGACGCACGGGTTTCTGGGCTTTCGGGAGATGCTCAAGGCGCAGGTGGTGATCAACGACATCCTGCCGGGGGTTAAGCGCAACCTCTTTTGGCAGCCCTATTCGGAAAAGGTGTATCGCGGCATACGGGATATTACCGTGTTCCTGGCCGGCCCCGGCCTGGGCCGCCGCGTGAAGGCGGTTCCTGGAGTGTTGGGGATTTTCTTCCGGTACTGGAGGAAAACCTAAGCCCCCAGCTTTTCGCAAGCCGGAACCACCGCGCCGGGGTTCCCCCAACCGCCAAATCCCCGTAATTCCGTTGGCCCCGTTGATTCCCGGCCCGCAGGCGGCTCGTTGCGGCGGGAAACCGCCGGAACCGGCTCTCCGGGAAGCCCTCTTTCTCCGGCTCCTACATCCCTTTCCCAAAGGCGCAGTCCGGATACCGGCATTGAGGGCAGGAGAGGCACAGCCCGCCCGCTCCCATGCGGGTAAAATCCCGCCGGGAAAGCCGCAGGCCCGCAGCCGCACAGGGCAGTATCAAATCGAAGCTTGAGGCACCGGCTGTAACGCAGCGCCGAAAATTAGAAAACTTCTCACGGAAAATTGGAATTCATACCTGCCGATTTTCTCACGAAAAATTAGAATCTACACCCGCCTAAAACCCGCCTTTAAACGCCGGTAAAAGGCCCC
>JAIRSS010000242.1 GCA_031255315.1 Spirochaetaceae bacterium | reverse complement strand
TGGATACTCCTTAGTAATCAAGTGAGCCTGTTCCAAAACTCATTGACTGTGCGCTAAACGCGCGCGATTGGGGAACAGCCTCACGTTATAAACGATTGCATTCCACAATTTGAAGTTTGGGAGGCAATTATCTGTCATTATCGGGAAAAAGCCTGTTTTCGTCAAACAGGCGCGTTGCCTAATAAACGGGAGTTCGGCGGGAAGAAAACTCATGGTCAATACCGTCATACAGTCGCAACGAAGCAATCCAGTGAGGCGGACGCTCGTCTGGATTGCTCCGCCGCTTCGTTCCTCGCGGCTGACACGGACTGCATCGCGGCATGACGCAACCGCGCTATACGCCTGATCCTGCAGCGGTTTTTTCCCGAGCCCTATGATTCACCGCCGCCCGTTCCAGGACAACCCGGCGCCTATGGCGGTGGTATATTCAGCATCCGGGGGATACTCAAAATAGACCGAATACAGGCCGGTGATAACTTGCAACACCCTCTTCCCAACAGGGTTATCGCTGCCGTTCCCGGTAACCACGATCCGGTCGGTGTTTTTGATCTTTGCCGCAAAAACTCCCAGCATCCCTATCACCTGATACACCATGTTCAGTATCCCCAGGGCAATATCCTCGTTCCTGGCCGTATCCAGCATCTTCCCGAAATTGCTGGCGGTAGATTCAGGATTCAAGAAACTCAGGTTCATGTCCATGATGTCTTCCATGAGGAGGTCTACCTGGTTCAAATTCCCCCGTTCCGCGAGTTCCATGACATCGTTGAGGTCGCTTAATGAAAGAATCCGCTTCGCCAGTCCCAGAATAGTCCCTCCCCCGACGCCGGAGCCTCCCAAATGGGAGATGGCGCCGGGATGAGCGTCAATAATAGCGGTTCCCGTACCTATATTGGCGATTATGATGTCGTCTTTCCCCGAAAGAAACATGCCTCCTATGCCGATGGCCTGGATCTCGTCTACCTTTTCCGTGGGAATTCCGAACAGGTCCGCATTTATCTTGGAGGCGCCCGCTCCGGTGATCATAATGCGTTGTATGTCGCCGATTTTGACGCTGTTCTCCACCAGCATCTTGCCCAGCGCGCCTGCGGCCGATGTAATCACATCCGCCGCCTTAGTCTTGACTTTTTTGATGTCCTGAACAGCGCCGCTTCCGGCCTGGTCAATCGTAACAGCTACCGCCTTCGTGGTGGTGCTGCCTATATCTATTCCGATTATCATACTGTTTCCTGCAAACGGGGGTTTTATATTTCTTTGATGAAAAAACTTACAGCCTTGACCCCCAGCACGACGACCGCGGTAACAACGGCCCCTGCCGCCGCTACCCCCAGGATCACCGCAGGCAGCGTCCGGCGTTTACTCAAACCCAGCACCCACGCGCCCAGGGTGCCGGTCCATGCCCCGGTGATGGGAAGGGGTACGGCTACAAAGGCGGCGACGCCGAGCCATCCCCATTTTTCCACCCCCTTATGGAGTTTTATCCTGGCCCGTTCCACAAAACGGTCAAAAAACCGCCGGTACCAGGCCGTTTTTAGGAAGAGCTTATGCAGCGTGGAAAGGAATATCCAGCAGACCGGGGCTACCAGCGCGTTGAGCCCCGCCGCAAAAGGATACGCCCAATACCAGGGTATGCCGTTAGCCACCGCAAAGGGAATTGCTCCCCGCAATTCCGAGATGGGCAGGAAGGACAGCAGCGCGGTAACGCACCAGACGGAAAATGATGGTATGGTCATAGACGATTAACTCCCGACAACCGGCGCGTTGAGGCCGGCGAAATTTATATCTCCTGGGGGCAAAACACCCCCCAGGGGTTGAAACCGGATTTTTATGCCGGTCCGCGGCATTTTCGCCGCTTTAAAAAATTGACTAACAAACTACCGGCGGCCCACATTCTTTTCAGGCGGCAGCGGTTCTACCAGCCGCAGGCTTTGGTCCATTGAATCCTTCAGCATAATGCAATTTCTGCCCCGCCGTTTCGCCGCATACAGGGCGGCGTCCGCGTTGCTGTAGAAGTCCTCGGCGGAACCGGCGGAGCCGCCCCTGAGTATATACAGCCCCAGACTGGCGGTTACATAGGGGGCGGCGACGGATCGCTCATGAGGTATCCGCAGATCAACGATCTTCTGCCGCAGTTTTATCGCCACCCGCTCCGCCTCGGCGATACGGTTTTCGGTCCAAAGCACCATGAATTCTTCCCCCCCTACACGGGCGGCAAATACATGCTCCTCCTCGATCAGGGATTTGAGCTCTCTTCCTATGGCCTGAAGCACCATGTCCCCTTTAAGGTGGCCGTAGTAATCATTGTAACTTTTAAAAAAATCCACATCCATCATGATCGTGCATACGGTTTGATGTACATGCCGGCACACGGAACCGTAGAAATTCACCGCCCGGTGATAATCCCGGCGGTTAGAGAGGCCGGTCAACTCGTCCTTGATGCTCTCTTCCCTGAAGCGGTTCCGCTCCACCTCAAGCCGCCGGGTGGCGAGCATTCCCATGATAAACGTGTAGTACATATACCGGGTAACAACCATGCCCGCAAGACCAACGACGCCGATACGAAGAAGGTCAAATATCCATAGATTGAACGGTTCAACCGCCGCGAACAAGCCTGAAAAAACGAGCATTGTTGCGAGATTGAGGATCAGGCTCCGCGGAAAATCTATCACAAAGAGAATTTGGACGCTGACAAAAAACACCAAAATAACGCTGATGTGTTCATAGGACTGTTTTATAATTCCCAGGAATATCCCAATCGCTATAAGGGAACCATAAAAAAGCAGAAAACCGGCGTTGATGAGATACGGCGTATGTTTTCTATGCTTAAAAAGATACGAAGCGTACCAGGCGGTGAGAAATTCCGCCGCAGCCGTGATAAGGTACGCGGCGCCGGTGTCCGGTTGGTTTTCTATCACCAGCGGGAAAAAACTAAAGAACGCGGCCAGCGCCGCGGTCAGAAGGCTTATGATAAACAAGCTGCGAAGGTTATGGTCAAGAATATCGCTCTGGCAGTTTTTCAGGGCTGCTTTGGGAAAAGGGCTCAAAAATGCGAGAAGAGGCGGCATCGGCAGCTATCTCCCGTCAGTGTTCATGCAGCATGTTACCATCCGCCGGCGGTTCTCCGCTGTAATTTCTCTTCAAACCGTTCCAGCGCTTTCCCTTTCAGGAGGGATTCTCCGGCTTCTCCCCCCTCCAAACGCCGCGTAAGTTCGGAGAATTCATCCTGGGAGAAACGAACCCCGTTTAGACGGTGTTTTTCAAAAGAAGCGCAGCACCGGGGCGCCGCCTTCCGGGTTATCTCCAGAAGCGTCTCTCCATACCGGCGTATCTCCAACTGGGCGTGGGCGTCCAGGCGGAGTTCCAGGAACCGGAACAAGTTATGAAGATCTATCTGCCAATACCACTCGGTATACAGGGACAGGGGCAGGTTGATTCGGGCCAGCTCCCTGGCCACCCCGGTATCAATAAGGGCGGCGTAATCGCCGTAGGCCCGCCGCTGCCCTTCCTCCAGCCCGGCCCGGACCATTCCGGCGGCGGCGGCGTCCAGGGATTCCCCGCGGCCCTGTCTGTTGTTCCTGGTTTGGAAGGCTGTGTCGTCCGGGTGGGGGACGTAAAAATCGTCTTTCATCACTGAATAGCGGCCTGATATTTCATTGAGCCGGGCGGTACGGTGCCGGACCCATTGACGGGCCACAAAAATGGGAAGTTTTATATGAAAGGTGAGTACCACCTGTTCAAACGGGGAGGTATGCCCGTTCCGCAAGAGGTAGTCGATAAGCTGCGCATCCTCTCTATAGGTCTTGGTTCCGATCCCGTAAGAGACCCGCGCCGCCTGAACCACCCGCGCGTCCCCCCCCAAATAATCCACCAGCCGGACAAATCCTTTATCCAACACCGGGAACTCCCGGTCGAGTATCGCTTCAGCTTCTTCCACAACGCAATGAGCCATGAACGCTCCTTCTTCAAAAATATGATATATGAGCCTGTTCCAACCCTGAAGATTCGGAACAAGCTTCTATAACTACCCACCCCCGGGGATGAAGCGGTACGGAGGAAAGGGATGAAAAGGGAAAACAGCCTGCCGGTGAAGACCGGCGGATGCGCGGCCTTCGCTGCTTCAACTGCGGCTTTTTATGTGAGCGGCTATTTTGACATCCTGACCCTTAATGTGCGTTATCAGCCACGAACCGAGTTTCGCTTGAACCTCTTTGACGAGAGACTCCGTAGCGCCCTTTAGGATTAATTCCACCGAAAAATTCCTGATGATTTTTTTAAATTCCTCATGATACTTCCGGTGGTTTTCAAAATCCGGGTACTGATACTGCATCTGCAACTGTTCTTCGTCAAAAAAATGTTTGATAGTATAGTCGTTCAAGAAATCAAGGCTTTTCTTCAGTTCATCCTTACCCTTGCCTTCTTCGCAGGTACGAATGAGGGTGTTAAGAGCCGCGATAAGCTGCCGATGCTGCGCGTCGATTTGACTATGTCCCGTTTCTAAACTTTGGTCCCATTTGTATTCCATAACATCTCCATTTTCAGTATTTACGATTGTATTTTTACTATA
>JAIRSS010000239.1 GCA_031255315.1 Spirochaetaceae bacterium | reverse complement strand
GGGGCGTACTCCATTATTTATTTATACATAATCAATAAACCTACTGAAATCATTTTCCTTTCCCAACATTTCCAAATACAATGAAATCATTCCTCTATGATGTGTTTCATGATTAAATATGGTTGTTAAAAATAATTCTAATTTTTTCTCAAGACCTGCTCCATTTGAAGTTATATGCTTCATATTCTTATTTAAGTCTGCCGGGGTCATTTTTTTCACAAAATCAATAAGTATATTATCCAATTGAACTCTTTTTGTAATATATTCATTTATACTGTCAAATAATGTTTCTTTATAAGTATGCTCTTTATTAAAATATGTGTCGCTTAAATTATCTATAATACATACCGATTTAAAATTCTTAAACATTCTATAGTCTGCAATAAATATATGAGAACATAATTCATGTATAGATTTAAAATATCCAGAGAATTTTTCATTCCATTCTTCTTCCGAAAGCGTTTTTATTATGTCGTTCATTTGTTGATTTACTTCCATATTGTATTTTGCCAAAAGTTCAAAAGTATTTTTATCCATTTCATCCTCCAATATTATGAACTTTATCATAAATAATTTATTTTGTCAATATGTTTTATTGCATTTTTTCTATAAATTTTAGCCCCAATTTCGCATAACAGGACTGTATGCGCTTCGCCGCCGGTAGGCGGCTCGGTCTACGGTTTGCCTAGGTCATTCCGTTGCGCTTCATTCCCATGGCAAACTGTCGTAAACAGCCGCAACGATAAACGCAGAGAAATTCCCAAGATCTGTCCGGGGTGATATACTTTTCCGTGCGTTCTTTAAATGTCTGGTTTTCGGGAGACTATGTTTGATACAATGATTTTAGAACATTCCCCGCATAACGCGCGGGTTTGAAACATCCTCGGACCATTCCTGGAATCCCTCATCTCCGCCGTACCGCCCGGAAGAGATCGTCCCGGCTCAATTCGAACCAGACTGGCCTGCCGTGAGGGCACCGGGGAATCTTGAGTTTCAGAGCTTCTTTCGCCAGAGCCAGGGCTGAAACATCATCTAAATAGTCCCCGTCTTTGATCGCCCCGTGGCACGCAAGGGTAGCGGCCCACCGTTCAGCCATGTTTTCCCCCGCCGTCCTCAGGTCCAGGATAGACCGCACGGTTTCGGCGTCCGGGAGCCGCCAGCCGGACGGCAACGCTTCAATAGTCCAGTCCCGGTCCTCCCGGACTATTATCACGCCGAGCTTGGCCAGCTCTTCCCGGCGCAGGGTGAGGAATTCGTCATCCTCATCGCTTTCGGTAGAGAAGGGGATAGGCGCCAGTAGTTCCTGCCGGGGAATAGGGCCGCCGGTCAAACGGTCATACAGGATGCGCTCATGGGCGGCGTGCTGATCGATGATGAAGAGACGATCTTTCCACTCAACCAGAATAAAGAGATGGAAAAGCCGCCCAACAATTCTGGCGCCCGAGCTTTTGCCGCCGCTCTCTGCGCCGGGCGGGACGTTTTCGCCATAGGACGGGGCTTTTTCATAAAGCCAGGCATCCTGATCCCAGCCCCTGCCTGGAAGCGGGGCGAAGGCCGGCGGTTTGTCCAGCAGGGTTTTCATAGCCGCAGGGCCTGACGCCTGTCCCCCGGGATAACTCCAGTAGGGGCCCTTCTCCAGATCGCCGTCTTCCGGGGCAAAAGAGAGGTTCCCTTCAGAGACCCGGCTTTGAACGGAAACGGCGATGTTCCGCCGGCGGGAAAAATTGTGCAGGGCGGTGGTTATGGTGTGATGGATACTCCCGGCGTCCCGGAACCGGGCTTCCCGTTTGGCGGGATGGATATTGAAATCCGCGCGGCTTGGATCTACGTCCAAGTAGACAGCCCCTATCGGATGAGCCCCGTTGGGAAACCAGCCGTGAAGACCGTATTCCAGGGCCTGGATCAGGGAAAAATCCTGGATGCGCCGGCCATTGGCAAAGACATATTGCTGCCGCCGGTCCAGGCGGTAGAGTTCCGGGCCTCCAGCCACGATGATTACCGAGAAACCCTGGCCCCCGGCGCTGATCTCGTGGAGGAACCGCCCTTCGTTCCTGTCAAGGAGGGCCTGAGCGTACCGCTCTTTGAAGGATGACGCCCCAGGGAGAAAGACCTTGAGACAGCCGTCCTGTACGAAACGGAACGTTAAGGCGGGAAAGGCCAGAGCCTTGTCAAGGAAAATCTGTTTACAAAGGCCGGCTTCGCTGCCTTCCCGTTTCAGGAAGCGCCTGCGGACGGGGATGGCGTCGAAAAGATTCAGGGAACGGACGCTGGTTCCCTTGACTCGGCTAATCTGGGTTAACCGCGGCTCCATCGTATCACCGGGGCCGGTTTCTAAACGCCAGGCTTCCCGCCCGTCAACGCTGGAAAGTATCTCCAGCCGGGAAACCGCCGCCGCCGCCGCCAGGGCTTCGCCCCGGAAACCCAGCGTTTCCGCAGAGTTGAGGTCCTCCATGGTGCGAATTTTGCTGGTGGCGTGGGCGCGCCAGCATAGTTTGACGTCTTCCTTCCCCATGCCGTTCCCGTTGTCCGCTACCTCCACCCGGCGTACGCCGCCCCCGTCAATGAAGGTTTCTACGAGAGAACCTCCCGCGTCTATGGCGTTGTCAATAAATTCCCTGACCAGGGCGGCGGGCCGGTCTATAACTTCCCCCGCCGCTATTTTCCGGGCTTCTTCCGGAGGCAGAATATGAATCCGATTGGGAAGGGCGGCGCTTTCCCGCGCGGCTTGAGCATCCATGATTATTCCTTCTCGTCAAAGAGGCCCAGTTCCGCTTCCTCATCCCCGCCGGCGGCCGGGCCGGTCCCGTTCAACAGGATTTCGATGCGGCTTTCCACCTTTTCAAGGTCTTTTTCAAGGGAGCGGGCGAGCTTGATCCCCTCCTCAAAGGATTTAAGCGCGTCGTCCAAGGGCATATCCGGTTTCCGTATTTTTTCTCCCAGCGTTTCAAGCCGTTCCAGCCGGCCTTCAAAATTCTTCATGGCTGCTCCCGATTTTTTCATGATCCGTTCTCCCCGTTATGCAATACAACCGATTCCGCCCTGGCGTGTATGACCCCTGAACGAGGCCGTATGATCAGGGGATCCCCGGGCTTTATACCGGCAGTGCCGCGTACCACCATCCCCGAACCGCCATGGAGAACCACCGAAAAGCCCCGTTCCAGTACCGATACCGGGCTTGCCGCTTCCAGACTTGTCCGCGCCAAATCCAGCCGCCTCCTGAGTTCCGTTACCCTGCTCACGAGGGCCTCCAGGAGAGCCTCCTTGGCGTCGTCAAACCGTACCAGCCGGGGTTGAAGTATCGCCCGGAAGCGGTACTCCAGATCCTCAAGGTTGAACGGCTTGATCAGAAGACGCGCCCGGTCCAGCCTGGCCTGCATCGTCTCCCTAATCTGCCGCTCCAGCGCCCGGACGGCCTCCCGTGTCTCGTAACGGCTTTCGCTTACCAGTTCCGCAGCCGCCGACGGGGTGGGGGCCCGGAGGTCCGCCGCGTAGTCCGAAATCGCCCAGTCTATCTCATGCCCCACCGCGCTCACCACGGGTATTTCCGAAGCGGCGACAGCTCTGACCACCGCCTCATCAGAGAAGGGGAGGAGGTCTTCCAGGGAACCGCCCCCCCGGCCCACAATGAGTACATCCACAAGCCGCCACTGGTTTGCCTGTTCTATGCGCCTGGCAATGACGGGCGCCGCGTCCGCGCCTTGTACCGGCGCGGGCAAGATGATCACCCGTATGCCCGCGGCCCGTCGCCCTAAAATATTGAGGATGTCCCGTACCGCCGCACCGGTAGGGGAACTCACGATCCCCACAGCGGCGGGGAAGCGGGGGATAGGTTTTTTCCGGTCCTCGTCAAAGAGGCCCTCTGCGGCAAGCCGGCGCTTTCGCTTTTCCAGCATGGCCAGTATATCCCCGGTTCCGGCGGGCTCCATCTCCTCACAAACAATCTGGTAAGTACCCCGTTGGGCGTAAACGGAAATACTCCCCCGAACCCGCAGAAGCATTCCGTCCGCAGGCTCAAAGGAAAGGCCGCGGAGCCGGTTCTTGAACATGACGCCTGAAATAGCCGCCCGGGAATCTTTAAGGGTAAAATAAAGATGCCCCGTACTCGAAGGCCGGCAATTAGAAACTTCCCCCTCCACCGTTACCGAACTGAAGGCCCCCTCAAGGTTTTGCCGGATTAGTTCCGTCAGCGCGGAAACTGAAAGTTTATTTCCTGCATCCATAGCATGTGAGTATACTGGAATCCAGGCATAGGCGCAATCAGGGATTAGCGGTTTGCCTCATGCCGGAACCGGGCCGCTTTCCTTACAGGCTCTTGCAGATCAGTTTACCCTGGATTTTATCCAGGTAGATTCTGACCTTTCTGAGCGGCTCGATAACAAAGAGGGCGATCTGGCATATTTCCACGAGGGTTCCCGGAACTATTTCGCCGATTACTTCTATTACGGCCGCTTCGTCGCTGATAATAGAATCCATAATTTGGGAAATCCGCCGGGAGATCTTTTCCCGTTCTCCTTCCAGACGGAGTCTGAGCTGTTCAAGCTTCAGCCGGTACTCCGGGTCTTCCCCTTTCACCCGGGGGGCGTTCAGGAGTTCCCTGAGTTTTTCCAGTTTCGCCGCCAGCATACGCAGGTGGTCGTTGGATTTCTCCTGCTCCTGCTGAAGGGCAAAGTCAACGCCGCAGTATATATGAGACGATTTTCCCGATTTTTTGCCGATGCTTCCCGCCCTCAGCCCGTGGACCGCGTAAATCTCGCTCCCCATAATCACGCCTTTGTCCCCCATCTTCAAAGCATCCATAGTAAAAATTTTGGAATTGACGATCTCCTTGTCAACGATTATGGATTTCCGGCAGGCTGCCTGGCAGTTGTCAATAAACCTGGCCTTGAGGCTCCCCCCCACCTTCACAAGCCCCCGGCCCCGGCCTATGACGCCCCCGGACACTGTGAGATCCCCTTTGGCGATCAGGGAGGTAACATCAAGGGTCTGCTTGACGGTTACGGAACCTCCGGAATATATCTTGAATCTATCGGAAACCGGGCCTTTTATGATCACGTCTCCGGGGAACATGATGTTTCCTGTGGCGTACCCTACGGCTCCGTTGATGACCAAAGAATCCCGGACATTCATCACGTTGTTGACTTCCACAAGCTGCCCGCTGATTTCGGCAATAAGAAATTTCCCCTCCCGCCGGGTGTTTTCACCCGCCACAACGCCTTCCCGCTTGAGGGACCGGTAGGGGACCGGGGCGTTATGAACATTCCTCCCCTCCTGGCCTACTTGCCGGGGATGGAACTTTGCCAGCGCCTGATACTGTTTGACGATGATGAACGGAGAGTATTCCCGGTAATCCACCCGGGCGTTCCGGGGATACGTTTGATCCTCCGTATTCTGCGGGGAGTTGGAGGCCGCAAGATGAGGATTCCGCTCGAAATACTCGTTCACTTCATCTACGGGAGCGTCGCCGCAGGCGATAAGAACATTTTTCACCCCCCGTTTGTTGAGATTACACCGGGACGCGGCTTCTTTTATGACGTCCCATTTCACTCCGTGAACAATGTTGAGCCCTGCCAGAAGCGCGCTGATATATTCATCTGAAATCGGCGCCCCCAGGCCGAATGAGGGGAAAAAATCGGCCCGGGCTTCCATATCGTGTTCGGAAAACACGACTTCGACCCGCCCGTCGTCTTTGTTTTTTGAGCGCGTAACAGATACACCGGGAAGGGAGGCTCCTTCCATCTTATCCAGCCCTGGAGCAACGTTCCCGCGCCCGCCGCCTTGTTGATTCTCCGGCTGTCCCATGAACCGTATCTTCAAAAAAAACCTTCCTCATTATTATATCGGCAAATTCCGGGAAAAAGTCAAACATCCCGGGCGAACCAATCAGGGAGGGAGAAGGCGGATGCGGGTGTACCCGTGGATGGGCGTTAACTCAGAATGGGTATCTTGTCGGAACAACAACCGGGATTGGCCCGGGGTATTCGGACTCGAAAATGAACCAAAGCCAGCCGGTTGGGCGTATTCCGGAATGACGGCTCATCCTGTTCCGGTCTTGGTTTCAATTTCGGGATTTCCGCCGCCGATCTTCCGCTCCCTTCACTTGCAATCCCTTCGCTGGATACATAAAATAGCTCCCAAGAGGTATATCACAGGCCATGAACGGAACAATCGGGACCCTGACCGCCGGGGACTCCTCAATTTTAGATAGTATTTACCGGTGGGGCATCGCCCTTATCAAAGGGATTCAGACGATAGAAAGCCCCGCCCTTACGGTGGTAATGAAAGCCCTGACCGCCCTGGGAACCGAGGTGTTGTATATCCCGGTCATCCTCTTCATCTTTTGGTGCGTCGATGAAAAACTGGGGCTGCGCCTTGCGGTTCTGATCCTGCTTTCCGCCTGGATAAACGGATTCTTCAAGAGCCTCCTCAAACAGCCCCGGCCCTATAACCTGGACCCTTCGGTGATGCGGGCTTTCGAGCCGAGTTACGGCGCTCCCTCAGGGCACGCCCAGCAGTCCCTGGTCTTTTGGGGCGCTTCCCTGGGGCTGGCCCTTGCCCGGACGGGCGGCGGGGAACGGCGCTCCGTCTTCCGCTTCCTGATTCCGATTGCCGCCTGCTTCTTCATGGCGGTCATTCCCTTTACCCGGCTGTACCTGGGGGTTCACTTCCCGACGGATATTCTCGCGGGATGGGTTCTGGGGGGAATCATCCTGGCGGCCTCCTTCGCGTTTGGGGATCGCATCGCTTCCCTGCTGGCCGCCGGGGGAAAGCGGCCGCAGCTCATGACCGCCGCCGCCGTCGCCCTGCTGATGAACGCTTCCGGCGCGGACAGGAGTCTGGGGGGAATGTTCCTGGGGCTTTGCGGGGGGTACAGCCTCCTGCGCGCCGGCGTTCCCTTTGCCGCCCGGCGGGTCCGGGGCAGGAAGCCGGAGGTTTTCATCCTGGCCGCCCGGTATATCCTGGGGATTGCCGGAGCGTCGGCTGTCTACCTGGGGCTCCGCCGCGTCCTTCCGGGGGAATCTTCCTTCCTTGCGGAAATCCCCGCGTGGGGGGCCGCGTCGCCCTATTACGAGTTGGGCCGCTTCCTGCGGTACGGTCTTCTCGGCTTCTGGGCTTCCGCGGGCGCGCCCTGGCTCTTCTGCCGCCTGGGTCTGGCCGGCGGCGCGTCCGAACCGGCTCGGTAGGGAGTTCCTCATGACGGCGCCCCCTTCTTACGGTGACACCTCCCCTATCGCCGCCATTGCTACCCCTCTGGGCGAAAGCGCCCTGGCGGTGATACGGACATCCGGCCCCCGCGCGGTTGACCTTCTTGCCGCAGTGTTTTCCCGGCCCGAAGCCCTCAGGGGCGCGCCGGGCGGCACGACGGTTCACGGCTGGATACTCGAAGCCGGAGCCGGAACAACGGGGAAGGCCGCCCGGATTGACGAGGCGGTACTCTCGGTGTACCGGGCGCCCCGGAGTTATACCGGCGAAGAAAGCGTGGATATCTCGTGCCACGGCGGCACCGCCCCGGCGCCGGCGGTGATGCGGGTCCTCCGCGCCGCGGGGTTTCGGGACAGCCTGCCGGGGGAATTCACCTTCCGCGCCTTCATGAACGGCAAGCTGGACCTTACCCGCGCTGAATCGGTGATGGAACTGGTCTCCGCCAAGACCGAAACAAGCCGGGAACACGCGGTCCGCCGGCTTTCGGGCGTTCTGGAAGCGGAGATACAGACGGTCAAGGGCCTTTTGGTCCGCGCTCTGACCGGGATTGAGCTTCTGCTGGATTATCCGGAAGACGAGGCAGATCCTGCCGGGGCGCCCGCCGATCTTCCCCTGATTGAGGAAGCCCTGGCCCGGCTCCGCGCTCTGGCCGCCTCGTACCGCCGGGAGCGGCTCTACCGGGACGGCGCGTTGACGGTTATCGCCGGGCGGCCAAATGCCGGTAAATCCAGCCTCTTCAACCTCCTCCTCCGGGAAGAACGGTCCATCGTTACCAGCGTTCCCGGTACTACCCGTGATTGGATCGAAGCCTGGATCGCCGTTGACGGCGTTCCCATTCGTCTTGCCGATACGGCGGGGCTTCACGATACGGACGACCCGGTGGAACGGCTTGGTATGGAACGGAGCCGGAAGCTCCTTGCGGGCGCGGATCTGGCGCTGTACCTCATCGACGGCGGCGCGGGATTTACCGAAGAGGATC
>JAIRSS010000176.1 GCA_031255315.1 Spirochaetaceae bacterium | reverse complement strand
CCGTTCCGCCGGGTTTCAGCGAACCGGCGGAACGTTTAATTTTTTGTTTGAGCCGGTTATGGTGAGGCGTTTCGCAAGACAGCCGTCATTGCGGGGCGCAAGGTAGAAATAAGGTCCACGGATTACCCCGGATTTTTCGTATCAAATGGGTTCGCAACCGTGAAAACCCGCGGAATCTGTAGACTGGAGATCCCGCCCGCCCGCCACAGTTCCCTTGCAGGAGTGCGGTTACAGAAAGGTTTAACTCCTGAAAGCAGCGGAATTCGGGCTTCCAGAGAAATATACAGCTTGTAATTGGTTTTACCTCTTGCTCCCGGTGGTTGTATAAACTATTATGAGAGGATTTCCCAAAAACCGCTGAAAGAACGGGAAAGGAATGCGGGGAGCCTTGCAAGGCGGCTCCCGCTCTAAAGACCATCCCAGACAGCGGGGGAGGAGCGCAAGGGGTTTCCTCATTCTTCAATCGGCAATGTAAAGAGGCTTCTTTCACAAAGAAACTGGTTTAAAATAAAAAAAACACGTGGAAAAATTCCTGGTATCAATATATACTAAAAAAAATCTTGTAGCATTTACCGTGGTTGGCTTCTAACCATGCATACTGTAATTCCGGCAAGATTATAAAGGAGCTGGCGTGACACGGCGTGATTTCCCCAAAATTCACTTTTATGATCAGGATTTTGTGGATATCTATGATAAAACCTGGGCGTGGATTCAGGACTGCTGGACCGGCGGGAGTGAATCAAGCGGTATCACCGGCAAATTTTTCTCCTATCCAGGAAGCCCGGTGGTGCAGCAATGCGACGCGGTTTTTTCATCGTTTTTTTTGGTCTATTCCAACCGGATATACCAGGCTCATCCGACCTTGGATGTTTTTTACGCCCGCCAGGAGCCGAACGGCGCGGTGCGTTCCTCGTATAACATACATACCGGCCTTCCCGAAGCGGACCAGGACAACCCTGAAAGTCTGGGACTTCCCCTGTTTGCTTGGGCTGAATACAACCTCTACCACAAAACGGCGAATAAAAAACGGGTTAGGGAGGTGCTTCCCGTACTGCATAAATACATAGAATGGATAGACTCGGCGTTTAAACGTCCTAACGGGTTGTATGAAGCGCCCCTGTCCGCTACGGGGATGGGGTCCGTCTGCCGGGAGGCGGCGGTCTATCTGGTGGATTTTAACGCCGTTATGGCGGTTAATATGCTGTATATGGCCGCTCTGGCGGACATTCTGAACGATAAAGAGGCTGGGTTTCAGTATAAACGCCAGTATTTTTCCTTAAAAACCCGCATTAACGCGCTGATGTGGGACAATGACGACGGGTTCTACTACGATATAGACCGGGACGAGCAGCGGATCAGGGTAAAGACCCTGGCGGGTTACTGGCCGCTTTTGGCGGAGATTCCCAACGACGATAAGGCTGAACGGCTCATTGATAAACTTTCAGACCCCCGGTTCTTCGGTTCGCCCCATCCCTTTCCGTCTATGGCGGTGAATGAGCCGGGCTTTGATGAAAACGGCTGCGGTTTTCGGGGTTCCGTGTACCCCCACCTTACCTTCATGGTGATCAAAGGGCTTGAACGGTACCAGCGCTGGGAATTGGCCCGGGAATGCGCCACCCGGCATCTCTACTTTGTCCTGGACTCCATGAGCCCCGATGGGAACCACCACAAGGGGAAACTTTGGGAAGCCTATCTTCCCCTTAAAGAAGGCCCCGCCCTCTGGCCGGAGCGCCCTGATTTTCCCCGGCCCCAGTATCTCACCTACGACGCCCTCTCCACCATCTGCTTGACCATAGAGAATGTGGTGGGCCTTTTGATCTCCCTGCCCCGGAAGACGGTGGATTGGATTATCCCCAATCTGGAGATCATGGGGGTGGAGAACCTCTCCCTCAAGAAGAACCTGATCACCATCTTGTCCAACAAAAGCGGGCGGGGCTGGGAAATTCACATGGAAAGCGAAAAACTTTACTATTTTACCATAAACATCCTGGGGAAAAAGAAAAAAACCCTTCCCATACCTTCGGGGAAGTGTTCTATGCTCATTGATAAATTATGAGGCTTTCCCAAAAGCTGAAGTTTTGGGAAAGCCGCGGATATGAGCGTTCCGGGGCGGTATCTGCGGCCATGCAAGGGCGTGTGTTATTGACGCTGTCTGCCGGGATCGGCGACAGTAATGAAGCGCTGGCAGCTTGTTGTACTTGTGGATTTTTGCATCAACAGTAACGCAAAAATCCCGATTATCCGGCCTGTTGCGGACCTTCGGTTCGACGGTGGCGGCTGTTCCAAAACCCCGTGCGCGAGTGCGCCGGCGGTTGGTTTTGGAACAGCCCCGGTTTGAAAAATTGTGAAGGACGAGGGCTGGAAGATATGGAGAAGCTCTCAATTTCAGGGAGCAAGGAGAAAGCAGCGAATGGAAAAATTCTTTCGTTTGAAAGAAAATGAGACCACGGTTGTGCGGGAATTTGTAGCGGGAGTTACCATATTTTTAGCTATGGCGCCTATCCTGACGGTTGTGCCGGGTTTGTTGGGAGGGGCCCCTGGAGGCCCTTCCAGCGCCGAGGTGTATACGGCCACCCTGCTGGCGGCGGCTGTCGGAACCCTGATCATGGGGTTCTGCTCAAATCTGCCGGTAGCCCTGGGGCCTAATGTAGGGTTAAGCGCCTTTTTTGTCGATGTGCTTTTCGGCGTTGTAGGATTAAATCTGTCATGGGCGGAACTCATGGGGGCGGTGCTCATTCAAGGGGTGCTCTTTGTCATTATCTCGCTGCCGTTTATTCGGAAGGTTATTGTAGACGCTGTCCCGCTGAACCTGAAAAAAGCGGTAACCGTCGGTATAGGCTTACAGGTGGCGATGAAGGGCCTTTTAAGTTCCGGCGTAATTGTATGGGACGACGCCCTCAGTCAGATGGGTTCATTCACCTCTACAGACGCGTTGGTTGCCATTATAGGGCTCCTGGTTACCATTGTGTTGTATTCCAAGTATGTGCCGGGGGCGATCTTTTTGGGCATCGTGATAACGGCGGTCGTGCGTACAGCCTTTGGCGGGTTCAACCTGCCGGAGGATTTCGTTCCCGTGAGCATGCCTGCGGCGCCGCTGTTTGTCGCGCCGGAGTTTTCCTTCACCTGGGAATTCGTCGCCGTGGTGGCGGCCTTCCTGTTTGTCGATGTGTTTCAAACCCTGGGATCTTTCCTGGGTATAACGGCCCAAGCGGGGATAATCAAAAACAAGTCGATTACGGTCAATGCGGGGAAGGAAGAAGTGGGGGACATCCCCAAGACCCTGCCGGCCTTCCTTGCGTCGGCTCTGGGTTCCATTGCGGCGGCCCTGCTGGGAACCGCTCCGGTATCGGTGCGGGTGGAAAGCGTGGCGGGTTCCGGAACCGGACGGGGTATGGACCGGGGAAAAGGCGTAGGGGGACGGACCGGTTTGGCTGCGGTGGTTACGAGCCTGTTCTTTTTAATAGCCTTGTTTCTGCGCCCTCTGGTTCTGCTTATCCCCAGTCCGGCTCTTACGCCGGCTTTGGTTTTAGTAGGCTTGCTCCTGATGTGGAAGGTAACGGAAATTGAGTTTACCTATCCCACTGAAGCTATCCCCGCGTTTCTTACAATCCTCCTTACATCTTTTACGAGTATTGTGGAAGGTATTATCTACGGGGTCCTGTCCTTTGTACTGTGCAAGATTTTGACAGGTAAAGCAAAATATATTCCCACAGCAACCTGGATTTTGTCAGTTATATTTATCCTGAGATTCTTTATCCATTAAGGATGGAAAGAGTACGGTGGTTATGAATCGCACGCGTGGTTTGTTGATTATTAGTATGGCCCTTGTTGGTTTGCCGCTTATAAGACTTCCTGCACAGACCTATAACCAGCCGTATATGCGGACTTTCTACCAACGGGGGGCCGCTACTCGTACTATGCGGGCCAACCAGTTGGTTGGCTCCCATCCGGTGCTCCCTCGGGGAACCAAAGTGCTGGTTACCAATATACAGAATCGACGGCAGGTCGTCGTTACCATTACCGGCCGTATCACCGCTACAGCGAACCGGATCATTGATCTGTCCCAGGTTGCGGCGATAGCCTTGAGAATGGGGGACAGCGATTCCGTTGTGGTCTCCATTGAGGTAATCAGAAGGAGGGCGCCTCCTAACAACAGGCCGCAGTAAAAAACCGGCGCCGCCCGGGGTTGTTGATTCTTTTTGATAACCCCGGGAGAATATATACATCATGGAATCTTTCCCCCGCCTTACGGCGGTCCTTGAAATTGGTTCAACCGGCATACGCCTTGTGATTGCGGAACTCGCCGCCGGAGGGAAGTGGCGGGTTCTGGATCAAGCGGGAAAGCCTGTTGCGTTGGGGCGGGACGTGTTTACCTCCGGGCAGGTATCACGGGAATCCCTGCTGGAATGTCTTTTGGTGCTTCAAAGTTTTCGGGAGCTTTTGAAAAGCTGGGGCATAGCCGGCGGGGATGTCCATGTGATAGCCACCAGCGCCCTCCGGGCGGCCAGGAACCGGGATGTGTTTGTAGACCGGGTCCGTCAGGAGACGGGGTTCCCCATCGTCATTGTTGAGGGGATAGAGGAAAACCGGCTGATGTACCTGGCGGTCCGCTTCGCGTTAAAAGACGATTTCCCCCGGTTTTGGCGGACCAACTCCATGATCATTGAGATAGGCGGCGGGTCCACAGAGATCATGCTCCTCAGGAGAGGCAAGATGGCGGCGGCCCACAGCCTGCGTCTGGGGACTATTTTGATAGACCGCCAATCCGGGCGGACCTTCGGTTCCGTGTGGTCCCAGGACCGGTACTTGAACGACAATGTACGGAACACGTCGGAATTCCTCAGCATGGAAATGGAACTGGCCAGGGTCAGGACCGTGGTGATGGCCGGCGCCGACGCCCGCTACCTGGCTTCCGGCGTCGGGAAGGAGCTTAACGAACAGTGCCGCATCATAGAACGGGACGCCTATATTCAGTTTGTTGAAAAGATACGGGACTACCGTCCTGAAGAATGCGTCCAAAAGCTGCATGTTCCCTATGCGGATTCGGAGGGCTTTGTCCCCGGGAACCTTCTGTACAAACTGTTCCTGCAGCGGACCGCCGCCGCGCAGGTTCTGGTCCCCTGCGTTTCCATCCGGGAGGGGCTGCTCATAGATCTGGCCGCCGGAGTGGACGGGGAGCTTCAGGAGGAATTCTTCTCTCAAATTATCGCTTCGGCGGTAAATCTGGGACGGAAGTACCGGTACGACGAACCCCACAGCCGGCATGTGGCCGGTCTCTGCCGCATCCTTTTTGACGCCCTGGTCCGGGAACACGGCATGAACCGCCGGGAGCGGATGATGCTGGAGGCGGCGGCTCTTTTGCACGACATAGGCATGTTTATCCAGGGAGCGGGGCATAACAAACACGGCCAGTATATTGTTGCGAATTCGGAGATATTCGGCCTTCGCCGGGACGAACTGGACGTCATTGCCAATGTGATCCGCTACCACCGGGGCGCGCCCCCTTCCTCCATGGACGTAGACTACCTGTCCCTTCAGCGGGAAGATCGTATTTTGGTACTCAAGATGGCGTCCATCCTGCGGGTGGCCGACGCCTTGGACCGGGGGCATACCCAGCGGATCAGCCGCGTTACGGTGGAGCGGAAACCTGAGGCGGTCGTCCTCCATACGGAGAGCCGCTATGACTTGACCCCTGAGCGTATAGGGCTGGAAGAAAAAGCCGATTTATTTCAGAATGTATTCGGCTATACGGTGATTATTACCTGACGATACCACGATTTAGTATAGAACGGCCGAGCGGGGCTGCGCGGCAAAGAACGCCATAAAAAACAACATAATGATGGAACAGGAAGCGGTTTTTTTTAACAGGGACATTTCATGGATTGACTTCAACCGGCGGGTTTTAGAGGAGGGGCTTACGCCGGGCCTGCCGCCGCTGGACCGGTTCAGATTTTTGGTCATTGTCGCGTCTAATTTTGATGAGTTTTTTATGGTCCGGGCGGCGGCCATTAAGCGGGCTCTCCGGGCCGGCATAGGGCCGGAGCAGGATCCCGCGGGGTTGAGCCCGAAAGCCCAACTCAAAAAAATATCGGAAAACGTCCGGGACATTCTCCGCCTTCAGTACGAATGCCTGCGTACCGAAATCTTCCCCGCGCTTGCCCGGGGCGGCCTGGAGCTGGTCCGGCCCGACGCCTATTCCCTCCGTCAGATGGACTACCTGGAATCCCTTTTTATGCGGGAAGTCTACCCGGCGCTTACCCCCCTCAGGTTTGACGAAGAAGGCCGCAGCCCCTCCATAGACGGCCTCTCCCTGTACGCCGCCTTCCGCCTGAAACCGGACGAGGATGCGGCCGGGCTGGAGGGAACCGGCGTTTCCGGCGGGGACCGGATCGCGGTTATTCAAATCCCCCCGGCGCCGGGCCGTATTCTGTGGCTCCCCCCGGAAGAAGGCCCCCCGAAAGAGGGCCGGGTACAATGGGCGCTGCTGGACGATGTGATCCTCTCATGGGGCGCCTATCTTTTTCCCGGCTATACGATTCGGGAGAGTATGCTCTTTAAGATCAACCGGGACGCGGATTTTTCCGTGGACGAAAAGCGGGATGAGGATTTTATCGAGGCCATGGAAGAGGTGCTGGTCCGCAGGGACTATTCCCGGCCCGTGCGCATGGTCTGTTCCGTTGACAGCGTGTTTCTTAAAGAAGAGCTGGCCCGGCGTCTGGAACTGGAACCGGAGGACGTCTACGAGCTTGCCGGCCCCCTGGATCTGAGGACCCTGGGGGATTTGGTTTCGGTCCGGGGCTTCGATCAGTTCAGACGGAAAAGCCCGCCGATATATCCGAGCCCTGAGTTTTCCGGGGATGAATCCCTGTGGGACCGGATCAGCCGGGGGGATGTGATGCTCCACCTGCCCTACCACTCCTTTGATTCGGTAGTACGGTTTTTCCGGGACGCCGCGGAGGATCCCCAGGTTGTTTCAATAAAAACGGCGCTCTACCGGACCGGCGGGGATTCCCCCATTGTCAGGGCCCTGGAGGAGGCGGCGCTGAACGGCAAGCAGGTAACCGCTTTGGTAGAACTCAAGGCCCGGTTTGATGAGGAATTGAACATCTCCTGGGCAAACCGCCTGGAACGGGCCGGGGTGATCGTGGTTTACGGGCTTGCCCGGCTTAAAGTACACGCCAAGATTACCATGGTGGTCCGCCGGGAACAGGACGGGGTTAAGCGGTACGTCCACCTTTCCACCGGGAACTACAACGATAAAACCGCGAAGTTCTACGAAGACCTCTGTCTTTTTACCGCGAGGGAAGAGCTTGCGTTCGACGCGGGGCTTCTGTTCAATATGATAACCGGATATTCGGCGATTTCCACTATGAGGAAGCTGGCGGCAGCCCCGATAACCCTTAAAGGCCGGCTCATTGAGCTTATAGACCGGGAGGCCATGCGTTCAAGCCGGGAGAATCCCGGCTGCATCATGGCGAAGATGAACGCTCTGGCCGACCCCGGCGTAATCCGTGCGTTGTACCGGGCTTCCCAAGAGGGTGTGCATATAGAGCTTAATATCCGGGGTATTTGTATGCTCGTCCCCGGAGTTCCGGGGCTTTCGGAAAACATCCGGGTGGTGAGTATAGTGGACCGGTTTCTGGAACACTCCCGCATATTCTACTTTGCCAACGCCGGGACCGAAGAGTTCTATCTTTCCAGCGCCGACTGGATGACCAGGAATTTGGAACGCCGGGTGGAGATCATGTTTCCGATTCTTCAGGCGGACCTGCAGGAACGGCTCCGCGCGGTTCTGAAAGCCTGCTTTCGGGACAACCGCCAGTCCTGGGTTTTAGACAGCCGTGGCCGCTGGACGCGCCGGGAACCTTCCCCTGGAGACAGTCTGTTTTTGTATCAGGAATACCTCCTTGCTCAGGCGGCTGGGGAGGCGGGAGACTCCTGGGCGCCCCGGCAGGAATTCATCGTCCGCCGCAGCCCCCCAAGCGGGAATTAACGCCGGTCATATTCACCGGACCGGCGGGCGGACATGGATCATAGAGGAATCTACTGCGGCTGTTTCAAAACCTTTTGCTGAAGGACAACCTACGGAATCATCCGTAGGGCAGCAAGACACAAACAACCGCAATTTTTTCTTTCCTTTCCACGTTCTCTCGTGCCTCTACCGTCGTCAAGTCCCGGTTCCCATGAGAGGCCTTCCCAAAACCGTGTATGTTAGCGCACCGTCAATAGGGCAACCGTTTCGTTCTCCAGTGAAGGCAGGGAATCAACATAGATTTTTCCCGCATTGAAGCCTGATGGCAGAGGGCGGAATACTCTCCTGAATTTTACTGCTATAATATACCCAGCTAATAAATCATGGTTGTTATTCTGACCCGAGGATACGCAACCGGAAAAAAGGGCAATGATTATTATGCCGCCCAAAAGAAAAATGATTTACGTGTTTTAGATACATAAACGCCTCCTGAAAAGTTGCCATCCCCGGTTCGTGGCCAGGGGTTTTCCCGCCTATGCTCCGTCCGCCCGCCGGTATAGGCAGGCCGCCTCGTGCCCGCCGCCGCCATCCTCCAAAACGGGGTGTCTGATGCGGCAGTCTTCCTGGGCCTGGGGACAGCGGCTAAAGAAGGCGCAACCCTGCCGTTCTTCCGAAACGCCAGGCAATTCTCCTTCGAGCAGCGCTGGCGGTGATTCCCGGGCGCACCGGGGGTCCGGCACGGGAATGGATTGGAGCAACGCCCGTGTATAGGGGTGCAGGGGGGTTTCGTATATTTCCCCGGCATCGGCAATTTCCACGATTTCGCCTTTATACATCACCGCGATCCGGTGGGAAATATGCCGTACCATGGAGAGATCGTGGGCAACAAAAAGATAGGTTAGGCCGAATTCCTGCTGTAGGTCTTCCAGCAGATTGACTACCTGGGCCTGGATAGATACGTCCAAGGCGCTGATGGGTTCGTCACAGAGGATAAATTCAGGCCGCACGACGAGGGCCCGGGCGATGCTGATCCGCTGATGCTGCCCCCCGGAAAACTCGTGGGGGTACTTGTACATGTCGTCGGCGGACATACCTACCTGGATCAGCATATCCCGTACTTGTTCGTCGTAATCCTCGGGCCGTAGTCTGGTCCGGGAACGCTGACTTTTGAGCAGTAACGGTTCGGCGATAATATCCCGGACCTGCATAGCGGGGTTGAGGGATGCATAGGGGTCCTGAAAGATTATCTGCATCCGCCGCCGGTAAGGCGCCAGGACCCGGTCGGAGAGCCCCGTGATGTCCGTGCCGGAATACCATACCCTGCCGGAACTTGGCCTGTAGAGCCGCAGGATGGTACAACCCAAAGTCGATTTTCCGCAGCCGCTTTCACCCACCAGGCCGAAGGTCTCTCCCTTCAAAATTGAAAAACTGACACCGTTTACCGCCCGGATCCGCAGGGAGGGACGGAAGGAACGGCGGAGGGTAAACTCTTTTACCAGATCCTGTACTGCAATAAGGTGTTCGGCGCGGTTCATGGCTTTGCGGCCTCCTCCGGCTTAGCATAGAAGCAACGGACCTTGCGGCCGCTCTCGCGGTCCTCCGTGGGCGGCAGGGATTCCCCGCAGCCGGGACCGGCCCGGACGCACCGGGGCGCGAAAGGGCATCCCGGCGGCATGTGTAACACTGACGGGGGCAGCCCCTCAATAGCCGTAAGCCGGCCCTGCCGGTTCTGGTGAATGGCCGGTACGGAATGCAGGAGCGCTTGAGTATAGGGATGGAGGGGCCGGTAAAAGATATCGTCCACAGGGCCGGTTTCCATGATGAGTCCCCATACATCACCGCTACCCGGTGGCAGAGGCTGGCCACGACCCCAAGGTCGTGGGTGATCAGCACCACCGCCATACCATCGGTCCGCTGCAAACCGCGGATCAGCGCCAATATCTGGGCCTGGATGGTAACGTCCAGCCCGGTGGTGGGTTCGTCGGCGATGAGGAGTTTGGGCCGGCAGGCCAGAGCCATAGCGATCAGTACCCGCTGGCGCATACCGCCGGACAATTCGTGGGGATACTGGCGCATCCGTGTCTCGGCGGAGGGGATGCCCACCTGTTGCAACAAGCGCACCGCTTCCCGCCGGGCATCCCCACGGTCATGATTCCCGTGGTGCAGGAGTACCTCCATGATGTGCTGGTCCACCCGTTTGAGGGGATTGAGGGAGGTCATGGGGTCCTGAAATATCATGGAAATATCCTTGCCCTGAATAGCCCGGAGGGATTCTTCCGGCAGACTTTGCAGATCCACCCCATCAAAGGCCAGTTTTTCCGTCTCCAGGGCGGCGCTACGGGGCAACATTCGGATAACGGAGCGCATGGTCAGGGTTTTCCCGCTGCCGCTTTCCCCCACAAGGCCCAGGATCTCCCCCTGCCACAGGGACAGATACACCCCCCGCAGTACCTCGACCCGCCGCCCTTCCAGTTCAAAGGCACAACGCAACCCCCGAAGTTCCAGCAAGGGCGGCAGCCCCGTCCCGGCGGCGTTCATTTAAGGCTTGTCCTTGGTTCCGCCAGGATACGGATTATCCCGCCTATCTTGTTAAAAGAATAGACCGTAAGGATGATCATGATCCCCGGCAGAATCGCCATATAAGGCGCGGTACGCAGCACTCCCTGGGCGTGGTTGAGCATACTACCCCAGGAAGAGACCGGCTGCTGGACCCCCATGCCTAAAAAACTGAGGGCCGATTCCATCATGATAGCGTTGGCGACGCCGGTGGTGGCGGCAACGATAATGGTGGGCAGTACCCCCGGCAGAATGTGGCGCAGAATGATAACCAGGGGCCGTTGGTGGATGGCTTGGGCATAGAGTACATACTCCCGCTCCTTGACGCTTAGGGTTTCCGCCCGTACCAGCCGGGCAATAGACATCCAGGTAAAGAGGCCGATGACCAGGATGATCGTCTGTAGGCCCGGACGCAGGTAAATGCTGATCACCGTTACCAGGATCATCCAAGGGATAGAGGACAGGATATCCACCAGGCGCATCAGGAGGCTGTCTACCAATCCCCCCGTATATCCGGCGGCGATCCCCACCAGAACCCCGATGGAGGTAGAGATCAGCATTGCCACGATACCCACCACCAGGGATATCCGTCCGCCATAGAGGATGCGGGTCAGGTAGTCCCTCCCCAGGTCGTCGGTTCCAAACCAATGCGCCCCGGTGGGATGCTCGAATTTATGCAATACGTCGATGGTATCGGGATTATAGGGAGAGAGAAAGGCAAAAACCGAGATAAGTGAGCCTGTTTCAAAACCCCTAAATGAATAGCTGAAGATACTTTAGGGCCGCCAGACAAATGACCGCGGTCATCAAAACGAAGGATACTTTTTTGTAACCTTTCACATATATTGAACGAGGAATAAGACTGTCTTTCAAATGAGAGTTTGCCCGTTCTAC
>JAIRSS010000060.1 GCA_031255315.1 Spirochaetaceae bacterium | reverse complement strand
ACCGGATAAAACCGCTCAAGCGGCCGGCCTCTCCATTCGCTGACCAGTTCTTTCACTTCGTCGGTTGCCCGGCTGATTAATTCAGGTGATACTTCTACCGCGTAGATCTCTTTCAAGTGATCCTGAATCTGACGGGTGGCAAGTCCAAGGGCGTACATCGACAGGATTTTATCGTCAAATCCCCGGAACTCCCGCTGACGCTTGGGTACGATCTGAGGTTCAAAGCTCCCCGCACGGTCCCGGGGTACTTCGATGGCCATAGGCCCATCGTCGGTTCTCAGTTCCTTTGAGGTTTTCCCGTTGCGTCGGTTTTCGCTTGATTTTTTACCCCGGCCATGTTTTTCATACCCAAGATGTTCGGTCAATTCGGCTTCCATGGTTCGTTCGACCAGCGCCTTGGCAAGCTGCTTCATGATTCCTTCCGGACCGTAAAAATCGTCCGGACCGTGATAGTCCCTCAGAATTTCATCAAGGACTTCTTTTGAAAAGGCCATACTCACTCCTTCGGGTAGTATAGCCGTTTACACAGAATTTATTACATGTTCCGAAAAAATAGAATCTACACCCACTTAAAACCTATCTTAAAATGCCAATAAAGGCCCCCACAAACCATTTTTGTGGAGGCCTTTATTTTAGCCTCCGGCTTCCTCTTCCCCGGTTACCAGTTCCTTCTTACCCCGTTTTTCCGGCTTTATCCCTATGGGATAGTTGGCCGTCAACACCTCGATTTTCTGGCGTTTGGTTTTGTAGGCATGGGTCATAGGACAGGCCATCCGCAATTCGACCGTATGCCAGCCGTTCCGCTTCGTAAAATCCCGCAGGGCCTCGTTTCGGTACGAACTCAAGAGAAACCGCCCCCTGATGGACTCCAGCAGTTTCAACAACGCTTCGAAGTCCATTTGAGTATAACCGTCGTAGTGTCCCTGATCCGCACCAACATAGGGCGGATCGCAGTAGAAGAAGGCGTCCTCCGCATCGCGGCTCTGAATGATACGCAGAGCGTCGCAACACTCGATCTGGACATGCTGGAGCCGTATAGCATAGCCAACGGTGAATGCGGCCCGCTTGTTGGCCAGATTTTTGCTGGTTCCCCCGGTGCGGTCATACCCAAAGCCGCCTGTAATATCGTGGCCGTAAGAGGAATTGGCCAGCATCCAGACCGCCCATGCCCGCTTGACCCGGTCGAACATTTCGGGGTTCTCATAAATCACCCGCGCCTGGCTGTTCCGTTTCCGGCTGTGGAGGCTGATCTCGACCTCCTTCTCAAGCGCGGAAAAATCACGCTTGAGGACTACGTAGAAGTTGACGATCTCCCCGTTAGAATCGTTGATAATCTCCACCTTGGACGGTTCTTTAGCGAAAAATATTGCGGCCCCTCCCAAAAAGGGTTCGCAATATAACCTGTGGGGCGGTATCAGCCCCAGAATGATACCGGCAAGCTGCTGCTTGCCGCCGTAATAAGATAAAGGTGTTTTCATACACCCTCCTCGTTACGGACTTAACCTTGCGGCGGGATTGCCGATAATCTAATTACCCGGGATCAAGGGTACGGGTGGAATTAGGGGCAACCCTGAAGGCGTTCTCGCGCCTGCCCGGTGTTACAGCACCGGGTTTCTGCCCGTTTTTATTTATTACCGGCAACGCCGGTTTTTCCCTGCAATCATGCCGGTGCCTCCAGTTCCGCGATTTCCTGCCGCCACGCCCGGCGCCGGGCTATTTTCCCGGCATACTCCTCAACGGTCGCCGAACCTTCGGCTATCCTGGCAGCGATATAGTCCGTGTCCGCAAGCAGGGATTTGAGGAAGTGGACGCGCCCGGCGTTCTCCCCGGCCTGTTTTTCGGCACCGGTCTTGCCGGGGAAGATTTCACCGTCAATGAGCCGGACGAGGCCGCCTGCGGCCTCAAACTCCTCATCGCCGATCTCCATGTCGGGCGTTTCAATGCCGTCAAGGGCTTCCATCGCCGCACGGTCGGTGTGGTGGACTACCGCGCCGTTTTTCTTTGCTAAATACACCATAATTAACCTCCTGTGGTTGTTTTAATAAACAGGCTGTTATACAGCCTGTCCATGTGCCGCACCCGGTTACAGGCGTTAAACCGCCTCCGGTAATTACCTCTCCATGACTGGTAAGATTCACGCAGATTCCGGTAATTCATCCTGCCCTCATCAATAAGGGACTTAAACTTTTTCAGTTTTCGGCGCATCCGCTTAGTCGAATCCTTACCGGGCAGACGCAATATCCTGCCGGTCTCCAAAAGGACGTATTTCCCTTTGAGGAAGTTCACTCCGTCCTTTAGTTTCACAATTTGCGTTTTTTTATTATTAAGGGTAATGCCGATACCCGCGCAGGCTTCCTGTATTTTATCAAGGCAATATTGTAAATACGATTTATCAGAATGTATCAAATATAAATCATCATTATATCTTCCATAATTTTTAATCCGCAACTCTTCTTTACAGAGATGGTCGATAATGTTCGGGAAAAAAATAGCGGGTATTTGTGAAACCTGGCTTCCCAAACCAAGCGAAACGCCGTCGCCGAATACGGACACAAAGCTACGTACCAGTTCATTTACCCTCTTACTGGCGAGGTGATTGTCCAACAGGTTAAAAAGAATATCGTGCCGGACGCTGTCAAAAAACTTTGAAAAATCAACAACCAGCGCGTATCCGGCGTTTGAATACCCATTGTTACGGCAGACCTGGCGCAGATGGGCGATAAGGCGGCGGACGGCAAAGTGAACGCCTTTGCCCCTGATGGACGCGCCGTTGTCATGGATTAGGGAGCGCGTCAGGATCGGGGTCAGTACCTTATCGCAAAGGCATTTCTGCACTATCCTTTCGGAAAAATGCACTGATTTTATGTGCCGTATTTTGCCGCGTTCGTGGAGCGTAAACTCCACAAAGCCTTTCTGAATGTTGTCGCCGGTAATGAGCTTTCTGCGCGTCTCCGCTATGTTCGAAAGGGCGCGGGCTTCGTACCGCTGGACGGACTCCTTCCACGAAACGTTTTTAAGCGATTTCCTGAACGATTCATATAAACTGTCCGCGTCAATGATGCGTTCAAAATCATCGTATTGAGAAATACTATTCTGTCGCTTTGTTTCGCGTCCGGCTTTCCGCCGTTTATAACGCGCCTCGTGCCTTTCTTCGCTCGTCAATATATTCTCCCCTAAAAATATAAAAAAAGCCTTGTACGGCATCCGCACCCCGCGCCGGAGATAAACTATACAGGGAACGGTTTGTGTGTTATGCCGCGTAACGCCAGCGGGAATGAAACCGCCTGACACAATCGGCGGCCATGCAGGAAGCGTCCTCCCGGACGTATCAGGGCGGATATTCGCGGGGAAACCCCGCAGGACGTTTTCTCCTTCTGTGTCGGGTACATCGGTCGCAAGCAACTTGCACTTTAGTGTACCTCACTGAATCGGGGGCGCAGCCACCCACAGCAAACGCACTATTGTTGTTGGCATTACAGAAATTGGCCGCAGAACCAGCATAGGGGGTACAGAGAAAGTACCAGTCCCGGCTCCCGTTATATCGCTTTATCCGGTTGGCGTAAGATTTTTGATACAGCGGGATGTGCAGTTTCTGCCCGTCACCGTATCCCGCTTCACCCCAGGCGTTGGCTCCGAATATCTCGTTCTCGCCGGGAAGCCACAGCGAATACATTTTCCATGCCCAGTCTGTTTTGTTGGAAAATAACCGCCTCACAGGTAGTATGTAATCCCCTGTTTGTCCTTTCAGCGCGTTAAGAAACACCGCCGTGGTTACTCCATCCTTATCACCTGTCCCGTCTCCGTTAGTTCCGTCCAGAAATGCCCGTATTTCCGTAGTGTCATACCTTCCCGTGTTGTCATTGGCCGGGTTCATTCTTTTCCGCAGCGGCACGCCGGCAAAGTCACACCGGATGTGGTTCTTCGTTACTTCCGTATCGCCCGCTCCCTTGTAAGGATTAAACGCCGAAATCCTGATTCGGTTGTTCCTGTACGTATCGTTCCACGCCTGGCCAGCCGTACCCCGTTCCCGGCGGGTATCGCAGACAGGTCTATCCCGTCGAGATAATCTCCGACCATAAGCCCGGTAAAGTCGGGTATGCCGGTATTATCGATTTCACCGTTGTTATTACAGCAGCGGCGGATTTCCGTCATGATCTGCGGGATATAGACGGACGGGTCTGTGGAATCGATACCGAAGACAAGCCGGAGATCGCGGCCTTTCCCCTCCGTATACCCTGCCAGCCTCGCGTCATTAAGAAATTTCGTGCGGTTCGCCAG
>JAIRSS010000023.1 GCA_031255315.1 Spirochaetaceae bacterium | reverse complement strand
AGCTTCCCGCCTCGGCCTTTGAGTCGGTAAACGCCGCCGGTGAAAGCCTGCTGGTCCCCGGCGTCTACAGGGTAACCGCCGCCGACGCGGCCCCTGTCCCGGTCGCGGTTGAGAAGGGCGCGGCAAAACCCGTGAGCGCGAAGATTACGGTAACGTGATGTAACCTGCCGCCGGCGCCAGCCGGTTTGAAGGGGCTTTTCCAAACCTGATGTTGCGGGAAAGCCTCTGCGTATTAACGAATTCTTGTACTGCGAATCAACAACCTCGCCCTGAAGGGTGAGGTATGTTGTTCTCTAGTAGTCAGACACGATTATAAGGCAGGGCAAAATGGTGTATGCTCCCAGACAGAGCAACGAAAGGGGAGGGGTTTATGTCAGAAAAACGGTATCTGGCAACACTAACAACAGAAGAGGAAACACTGCTTCGTGACATCACGAACCGGGGAAAGCACGGCAGACGGGCGCAGGCGTTACTGTGCGCCTATGAAGGCTGTACCGATGCAATGACTGCGGAGCGGACCGGCAAGCAGCGCCGGTCGGAGGGAGCCCTGCGGCAGCGGTTTGTGGAGGAAGGGTTTGAGACCACGCTGGAGGGGAAGCCTCGGGGCCCTTGCGGGGGAAGACAAGACGCGGCTTATCGCCCTGGTCTGTGGACCGGCGACGGAGGGCAGGGCCTGTTGGACGCTGCGGTTAAGAGCGGATGTCTGGGTGACTCCTTGAGTACACCGATACGAAGAGGGTATCCCAGGAGACTATCCAGCGGACATTAAAAAAAAACTCGCCGTAAACCCTAACAGAACCAGGAATGGTGCATCCCGCTGGAAGCGAACGCTGAGTTTGCAGCCTACATGGAGGGTGTGCTAGATGGGTATGGACGAAAAGTGTCCGTTGGCATGCAAGGATGAGAGTCTGAAGCAATTGATAGGGGAAAACGGACCCCTTTACCGGCGGAGCAGGGGAAACCAGCGCATTTTGACACGGGGTATATGCGGAACGGGGCCTGCGACAGCTTCATGTTTGCCGCCTTGCTTGAAAGCAGGAGGAAGGCTGAGATAACGGAACGGCGGACCCGAGCGGACTGGGCGGAACAAATACGGCGCCTGGCGGATGGGGATTTTCCGCAAGCTGAAAAGGTCGTCCTGGTGATGGACAATCTGAACACCCATACCGCGGCCTCTTTGTATGAAGGATTTCCGCCGGAAGAAGCGAAAGGGATAAAGGACAACCTGGAGTTTCAGTACACGCCGAAGCATGGAAGCTGGTTGAACATGGCGGAGCTGGAACTGAGTGTGCTGAACAGACAGGGGCTGCCGCGATGAATACCCAAGATACGGAAGGAAGCGGCGGCATGTAATCTGAAGCGGAACCAGGAAGCCTGTAAGATCAACCGGCAATTTTCCACCGCCGACGCCCGCATCAAACTCAAACGGTTCTACCCCAAGTTTGAATCGTGACTGACTGCTAGTGGACCTTACCCTATGGTACGGATCCCACCAAGAAGTACGTCCGTGGTTATTTTGAAATCGGAATAGCTGGATCGATAGGGCTCACGTTGACGAGAATATTTTAAAATGCTATGGTTGGTTTTCAATATTGATATACGTGAGGTACGATAATTCATGATATTTAATAGGAAAAAACAACCTGTTCGGCATGACGCGGAACAATCTGAATTTATCCGCAGGTTTAAGGCGAACCCTTTCATCTTTGTCGGGACTATCATCATTCTGATTATCGTGATTGTCGCATTTGTCCTGGTTCCTGCTATAGTTCCGGAAGCGGGCCGTATGGTTGAATTGAATTTCGGGTCCTATAACAATATTCCTATCAACTATACACCCGGAAGCTATTTTGCCCAGGTACGGGAAAATTTTGCCCGTTACCGGCAAAACACCACGAATGAAACCAACTATATTGAAGTTTCCCTGGATGTTTGGCGTGGGGCCTTTGAAGAAGCGGTTATCCGTACCGGTATTCTTGAGGAGGTAAAACAGTCCGGGTACACCCCCTCTCAGGAACAGGTGGATAAAGAGGTGGCCCAACAATTCCAGGTAGACGGCGTTTTTGACGCCCCCCGGTACCGCCAATTGGATCGCAGCACCCGGATGTCTTTGTGGCGGGGGGTTCGGGATTCGCTTATCGAACGGCAGTACCGGGAGGATCTTACCAGTCTCAGGATTCCCTCAAAAGAAACCGAATTTATCGCCGCTATGGCTTCCCCCCAGCGAAGCTTCGACATGGCCGTCTTTCCCCTTAGCGCCTACCCGGACTCAGAAATCGTTACGTACGCCGCCGGGAATTCGGATTTGTTCCGTTTTACGCATCTTTCCCGTATCACGGTGGGTTCCAGCGAGGCCGAAGCCCAGACCGTTCTGAACTCAATACAAGATGGAACAACGACGTTTGAGGAAGCCGCCGGCGCCCATTCCCAGGACGGGTATGCCGACCGGGGCGGAGATATGGGGATCAAGATGATCTACGAACTGGCCACTGAGATTCCGGACGCGGATGTCCGGAATACCGTAACCGGCCTGCAAGCGGGGCAATACAGCCCGGTGGTCCAGGTTCCGGCAGGCTGGGCGTTTTTCCGCGCCGAAGTATCGCCGTATCCCGCGGACACCGCCGACAGCGGGAATATCTCCAAGATACGGAGCTACCTTTTGGACCAGGAGCGAGGCCGGATGGAAGACTGGCTTATCGCTCAGGCGGAAGCATTGATTGTCCAAATAAAAGAAATTGGGTTTGACGCCGCTGCGGAAGCCCAGGGTATTACCACGCAGAGTTTCGGTCCGCTGCCTCTCAACTATGGGGGAGTCGATCTCTTTGGTTCGCTCCGGTCCTCGGGGATAGAGGAACTTGTTTCCGCCGATTCCAACGAAAATTTCTGGCGCCTCGCTTTTTTCACCCCTCTGGAAACTCCTTCCACACCGCTGGTATTGGGCGGTAATGTGGTGGTTCTCTATCCTAAAGAGGAAATCCCCGCAGAAGAGCCGGTAATAGAAACGGTCAAATCTATCTATTCATCCTATTGGCTCAGTTACAACGCTGAAATGGGTTTACGGTACTACTTCTTACGGAGCGGTAAACTGGAAGACCGTTTCTATGACGCCTTTTACCAATTCATTTATAATCCTTTCAGCAATTAGACCCTTCGACCGTGCGATGGATCGGTAATTGATGGCCGGTATGGAACGGCAGGATGAAAACCCCCGGCGGCTTCCGGCGCGGCGGGGTTTTTCTGTCGTCTACCGCAACAAGACCCTCCTTTCCCTGGTAGATCCGATAGGCCGGGCTGAACGTCTGGCCGACGCCGCTCCGGTTATGAACCGTACGCTCTATTTCTGCCCATCCCCGCTTTACGGGTACGGCCTCCGCCGCCTTCTTGACCGAATACATGGCGACTCCGCCGTACTCTGCGTGGAAACGGACGAAAGCCTCATGGCCGTATCCCTGGCCGCGCCGGAAGCTCCCTGGAAGGAGAACCCCTCCCTGGCCTTGGTACGGACCGCCGACGCCGCCGCTCTCTGCGCCTTTGTGCGAAAAACCTGGGGCGGACGCCGCTTCCGCCGGGTAACGGTCCTCCGCCTTTCCGGGGGCTGGCGGCTCGCCCCTGAAGTCTATGACGCTCTGGCCGACGCCTTACGGCAGGACATCGCGGTGGACTGGGCTAACGCCATGACGGTGATCAAACTGGGACGCCGTTTCATCCGTAACACCATCAGAAACCTTCCCCGTATCCCCCTCGCCCGGCCGCTCGGCGGACTCCGTTTCGGGAATGTTCCGGCCTTGGTTCTGGGGGCGGGCCCTTCCCTGGATCGCGTCCTGGACGGCCTTTCCGCCGCCTTTGGGGATTTGTCCGGGACCCAAACGCGGCCCTTCCGCATCATCTGCGTGGATACCGCGCTGGAAGCGCTAAAAGAACGGGATATTACGCCGGATCTGGCGGTCGTTCTGGAAAGCCAGCACTGGAACCTCCGGGACTTTATCGGTCTGGGTTCCTGGAAAATTCCGGCGGTCATGGATATTTCAGCCCTGCCCGCCACAGGCGAAACTCTCGGGGCCGCCCCCAGCCTCTTCGCAACCCCCTGGGCTCCGCTCCACATCTTCGACCGTCTCGAAGATGCGGGCCTCCTCCCGGAAACCTTTCCCCCCCTGGGGTCCGTGGGGCTTACCGCAGCGGCCCTGGCCCGGCGGCTGTGTTCCGGCCCCGTCATCCTGGGCGGCTTGGACTTTGCCTTTACGGACTGCGCCGTTCACGCCCGCGCTACGCCGGGCCACCGGGAGCGGCTTAGGCGGCAGACCCGGCTCGCCGGCATCATCAACGCCGACGTTGCGTTCCGCCGGGGGACTGTTCCGGCTGCCGCCAATAACGGAGCGCGGGTCCGTACCGATCCTGTGCTGATGGGCTACCGGGATCTCTTTGAACGGGAATTCGCCGGTGACCGCCGTTTTCGCAGCATCGCCGGTCCGGGACTCCCCCTTGGAGTGGAAACGCTGCCTGTAAACGAAGCGCTTGCCCTGTTGGGGACGCGGCCTGCACCCTGTCCAGGCCGCGCTGAATGGGAAGAGGCGGGCAGTCGCGCCGTCGGAGAGACGCGGCGCGGCGTTCTGGAAGCCTTCATCCGGCGGGAACAGGAAGCCCTTATGGAACTGCGGGATATTCTCACCGGGACCGCGCCGGCGGCCCGCTTAGAGGAGCGTCTGGACAACGCCGACTACCTCTGGGCGCATT
Organism: Spirochaetaceae bacterium; assembly: GCA_031255315.1. The sequence goes on along the minus strand of JAIRSS010000023.1, from coordinate 345 downwards.
TCCCCGAATGCGCCGGCGCGGAAGGCCGCCGCCCTCCCGCCGGGGATATTTCTTTCCTCAAACGGGTGCGGGCGGAGATAGATCCGTTTATTGGGTTGTGGAAACAAATATCAGCGGAACGCCGGTAACTTCCCGGCGGTTTTACCGGCGCCGGCGTATTTGTATGGGGTTTTACCCTGGAAACGCGTAGGGGAGGGCCGCCCGTTTTGAACCGGATAAACCTGTGTGAGGCGAGCCGTACCCGCAGCGTAACCCGAACAAGCGCCGGAACCGTTCTCAAGCCCTCAAACCGGTAACCATACGAAGCTGTTCCAAAATTTCAGTTTTGAAACAGCTACTAAAAGA
>JAIRSS010000223.1 GCA_031255315.1 Spirochaetaceae bacterium | reverse complement strand
CGTTATACGATTGATATGCTATATATAACAGAAGCGAGGATCTCTATGAAGAAAGAAACAACCAATAAAAAAAGTGGACCAAAGACGACCTCCAGTTTTCCCTTTTGGCGCTGCCGACAACCATCTGGTACATCCTGTTCTGCTATTTACCCATGTTCGGCGTTATCATCGCCTTTAAAGATTACCGGATTTCGGGCGGATTCCTTAAAAGCATCATATCAAGTAAATGGGTTGAGCCTGAGAATTTTAAATTCTTCCTTTTTTTGGAACAGCCTCTAATGTATACGCCTCACCTGATACCGATTATGGGGTTGTGCGCCCGCCTTTCGTATCAGCGGAGACCCGGCGAAAGACCGGATAGTTTTGAAAAAAACATCTATGTACTATAGATGAATATATACTATGGCAGAAAACCGAAAACTAATATATAAGGAAGAATCAAATGCTTATCCCAAAAGCTGAAGCCAGAATTGAACAACGCCTGGCGTTTCTTGAACGGAACGCCTACCAAACGCTGGAATCTCTTGAGTTCGAAATCTTTGAAACCGCCGAAACCTTCCGCGCCCCCCCGGAACAGGGGGAGTGGCGGCGCATACAAAGCCCGGCTCCCTGGGGAAAACCCTGGCACTGCGCCTGGTTCCGCTCGACCTTTCGCGCTCCCAAGATCAGCGCCCCTCTTTTCTTACGCGTGCTGCCCAACGCCGATTCTCTGGTTTTTTTGGACGGCAAACCTTTCGGGGCCTTTAACCTGTTCCACAAAAAACTGCGGATACCGGGGGACGGCGCCGAACATACCCTGCATGTCGAATCCTACGCCGGCCACCCCCAGGGAGGATGCGGACCCTTTGAGGGATCCTCCATAATCGTTACCATCGCCAAAACCCTGCCGGATTTTCCCAATACCTTTGAAGGCGGCTGTCTTTTAGAGCGCCGGGAAGCGGTGTATTCCCTGTACTACGATGCGCGGGTCCTGTTTGAATTGGCAAAGGGGCTTGACCAGAACAGCCTTCGGAAAGCGCGGATCCTCAAGGGGCTTTACGACGCCCTTCTGGGCGTTCATTTCGCTTCCGCCGGAGAGCAGCTTGAGCGGGAAGCCGCCGTTGCGGGCAAAACAATCGCCCCCCTCCTGGCGGCGAAAAACGGCGATACCGCGCCGGAAGTACATCTTATCGGGCACGCCCACATCGATCACGCCTGGCTTTGGCATATCGGCGAAACCGAGCGGAAGGCGGCCCGGACCTTCATCAACATGACCCGGTTTATCAAAGAATACCCGGAGTTTGTGTTTATTCAAACCCAGCCGTGTCAGTTGGAGATTATTAAGAACGAATATCCCGGCATATTCGCCGCGGTAAAAGAAGCGTACCAGTCCGGTAATTGGGAGCCTAACGGCGGCATGTGGATAGAGGCGGACTGCAACATCCCCTCTGGGGAATCCCTGATCCGCCAATTCCTGGTGGGAAAGAAGGTGAACCGGGAACTCCTTGGTTACGAAGCGGATACCCTGTGGCTGCCCGACGTGTTCGGGTACGCCGCCGCGCTTCCCCAGATTCTCAAAGGATGCCGCATCAAATACTTTGTTACCAGCAAGATCAACTGGAACGATACCACCCGGTTCCCCTACGAGACCTTTATTTGGCGGGGTATAGACGGCACGGGGGTTTACGCCCACTTTATATCCGCCCACTTGCAGGGCTACAACGGACGGGTGAACCCGGAAGGTCTTGCGGAAGTCTGGAATGAAGTACAGCATAAGGAGATACAGTCCGGAGCGGTTAAATCCATCGGCGAAGGGGACGGCGGAGGCGGAACCCTGCGAGCGGACCTTGAAATGGCCCGGCGGCTGGGAAACCTGGAAGGAGCGCCTAAAGCCGCATGGAAGCCGGTGCGCGCCGCGTTGGATCGTATTTTTGCCGCGCCGGAGGAACTGCCCGAGTGGAAGGGCGAACTCTACCTGGAACTGCACCGGGGAACCTATACGACCCAAGCCCGCACCAAAAGGAACAACCGCCAGCTTGAATTCGCCCTGCGGCACACAGAATTCCTCTCCGCCGCCGCAGCCCTTTCAGAGACCCTTCCGGAAAGCATAGCGGAGTATCCGCAGGACCTTCTGCTTGCAAGCTGGAAGCAGGTCCTGACGAATCAGTTCCACGACATTATCCCCGGCTCGTCAATCCGGCGGGTCTATGAGGAAGCGGAAGCGGATTCGCGGCGCATCCTTTCGGCGCTGGAAGAACGCTGCGCCGCGGTACGGCGCGCCCTGCTTGCCCGGTCCGGCGGCGGGCTGCTCGGGGTAAACGATCTTTCCTGGGAGCGTTCCGACGGGGTAACCATACCGTCTGCTCAAATCGGGGCGGCCTCCGCCGCGCTGTCCCCAGACGGAACCCGGTATCCCATACAACGGTATACAGACCTTGACGGGATAGAACAGGCCATATTCACCCCAGCGCTGCCGCCTCTCGGCTGGACGTGTTTCCGCCTTGACCCGGCGGATGCCGAAAGCGGGCCGCCGCCCTTTACCTACCGGGACCAGGATAACACGCTTGAAACGCCATTTTACCGCATCGCCTTTGACGAGACGGGACGGATTACGAGTTTGCTTGACCGGCGGGCTGACCGGGAACTGGTTGCCCGGGGAGGCTTTTTTAACGCCCTTATCTCCGCCGAGGATGTACCGGTTTTCTGGGACGCTTGGGACATTGACGCGGACTGGACGCGGTACATTGTGCAAGAGACGCGCCTTGAGTCCACAGAGATCGCCGCCCGCGGACCGGTATGCTTCCGCCTCCGCCGGACCTACCGTATCGGGGATGGTTCAATTTTAGTACAAGACATGGTGTGTTACGCGGGGAACCCCCGGATCGATTTTGAGACCACTGTGGAATGGAGGGAACGGAGGCGTCTTTTAAAAGCGGAGTTTGCCACGGCGATTGACGCGAACCAGGTACGCTGCGAAGTCCAGTACGGACATCTTTTCCGGCCCACCCATAAAAATCTGCCACAAGACCGGGCGAAGTTTGAAATATGCGCCCATAAGTGGATTTCCCTGGAGGAAGCGGAGGGAGGCGTCGCGCTGCTGAACGACTGCAAGTATGGACATGATGTTTCAGGCGGCGTCATGCGGCTTTCCCTGCTGCGCGCTCCCGCCGCGCCGGACATGGAAGCGGATCAGGGGGAACACCGGTTTACCTACGGGATACTGCCCTTTAACGGTTCCTTTGCGTCCGCCGGAGTGGTCCGGGCCGCCTATGAGTTAAACATACGCGCCGCGGCGGAGTGCGGCGCCGCAGCGGCGGAAAAGGGAAAACTCCCCGCGCAGTCCTTCTGTTCAGTCTCCGGCGGGGCGGTAATCATTGAGAGCGTGAAAGCGCCGGAATATGCGGAAGCGGGCGGAAAAACCGTGGTGCTGAGGCTGTACGAAAGCCTGGGCGGACGGACGCGGACGACTCTGCGGTTTAACCGCCGCATCAGCGCCGTATACGAAACCGATATGCTGGAAGAAAACGGGTACGCCCTCCCTTTCGCGGGGGAGGAGTTAGCCCTTGAATTCAAACCTTTCGAGATCAAGACGCTGGCGGTAACGTTTTAACCGCGCCGACCCGGCAGGGCCGGTGTTCCCCGCTATATATCGAGAGTTCGACGGGAAGAAAACTCATGTTCAATACCGTCATGCGGACGTAAGGCAAATTGCCGGACGGCGCAATCCAGTGAAACAGATGCTCGTCTGGATTACGCCGCCCAGCGGCTCGCTTCATTCCTCGCAATGACGCGGGCTGCATTGAGGCATGACGTAACGCTGTAAGCCTGATCCTTCGCGGTCTCCAGACCGGATGACATGTACGCTTTGTTCCTCTTGACAAGAACCAAACAGAACATAGAACTCACCGCGAAAAAACGGCGTGAACATGAGTCCGGCAATCCCGAATTCAAATAAAACGACACAGATATTGTTCATCCGCCCGTTACAGGGCCTCTGATACACATCAAGAACATCTTCCATCGCCGCTGCAAAGGCCGCGTTCTGTTTCGGCGGTATACACCAGCATTTCTTTATATGAGGCTTATACGTTTTTTTTTAATATCTTGCCAACCGTGGGCGCCGATATATGTTCCACGATGCCCAGTTCTACCGCCCGGCTTCCCAAAAGCCGTAAGGTCCACCGGCTGTATCCTTCAGGCGGTTCCCCGCAGCACAACGCTATGATCTTTGCCTGTACCTCCCCGGTAACTATCGGTGGAACCGGCGGCGTCTGTCGGGCTTTCCGCTTCAAAACCCCCTCCATGCCTTCCTGCTCATACTGTTTACTGACCCGGTATACCAAGGCTGTTTTACAACCGCATTGTCGGGCTATCGCTTTCTGTTCCGCCAGCGGTTTCT
>JAIRSS010000220.1 GCA_031255315.1 Spirochaetaceae bacterium | reverse complement strand
GCGTTATGGATGGGATGGATTGAAACATCAATCCCGTCTTGCTATCATTACCGGGATTTTATAGGTACGGTTATGTAATGTTTGTTGTTTGGCGCAGCCTTTAAATGGCGGCAATTTATATGCGGAGAGTGTACGCCGCCTCGGGGCAATTTATTCTAACTGGGCTTCTGACAGTCATTGAGGAGTTTTATGCAGTCATTAGGTATCAACATTGGTTCTACGAGTTTAAAGATGGTCTTAGCCGATACCGAGCGTCCCGCCGGGGTTTCCCCGGTTGTGTGGAGCGCGGCCATCCCGCACGAAGGGGATTTCCCGCGGGCGGTGCGAAATCTTTTGATGGAGGGACGGATTTCCGCGGGTATTCCCGCCCTGGTAACCGGCAACGAAGGCCGGTTCATGTTCGAGACCGCCGGTACGCTGGAGCCTCTGTGCGTAGAGGCCGCCCTCGGCGTTCTGAATCTGAAGGCCGACGCGGTGGTAAGCATGGGCGGGGAAGACCTGGTGGTCTATTCCCTGGACGAGGGGGGAAAGATCGTCAACAACTTTTCCGGGAACAAGTGCGCTTCCGGAACCGGGGAGTTTTTGAAACAGCAGCTTGCCCGTATGGATATGACCCTGGACGACATCGACACGGTGCCTGACACCGCCACGGTGTACCCCCTGTCCACCCGCTGTTCGGTGTTTATGAAGAGTGATTGCACCCACCGGCTTAACAAGCGGGAGGCTACTAAGGAAGATATTGTCCTCTCCTTGTCGAATGTGATGGCTGTGAAGGTCATTGACTTCCTTAAACGGGCGAAGATTACCCAGGGCCGGGTGGTCCTGACCGGGGGCATAACGCTGAACCGGCATATCATCCGGTTTATCAGGAACGAAGCCCCGCAGATCGAATTCATCATCCCGGAAACCGCGCCGGTTTTTGAGGCCCTGGGGGCGGCGGTCATGGCTCTTGAATCCGGAAGCCCCCTTCCCCCGGCGGACGCGCTCCTGAGGCCCAACGCTATCCGGTTTGGGACCATGGGGGCGCTGAGGGACTGGCGGGACAAGGTCCGGTTTTTCGATTCAAAAGAAGGGACGGTCAAGGCCGGGCGGAAATACATCCTCGGGGTGGACGGCGGGTCTACTACCACGAAAGCCTGCCTGGTGGATGCCGAAACCGACGAAATTGTGGCAAGCCACTACGGGAGAACCCACGGGGACCCGGTTAAGGCCCTCAAGGAATGTCTCAAGATCATCCAGGACAAGGTGGCTGCCGATACGGGGGACAAGAAGGCGGACGTCATCCTGGTATCAACGACCGGGTCTTCCCGGGAAATCCTCGGGGTGTTTCTGGAAACCCCCGGCGTTTATAACGAGATTATCGCCCATTCGGTGGGGACCACCTACTTTGACCGGGAGGTGGAGACCATCTTTGAGATAGGGGGTCAGGATGCCAAGTATGTGCTCCTAAAAAACGGGGTCCCCATAGACTACGCCATGAACGAAGCGTGTTCCGCCGGTACCGGTTCCTTCCTGGAAGAGTCCGCCGCCGGGGACCTTTCGATTCACAGCGCCAAAGACATAGGGCCTATCGCCCTCCAGTCCGACGCCCCCCTCAAATTCGGGGAGCACTGCTCGGCTTTCATCAATTCGGACATACGCAAGGCGGTTCAGCAGGGGGCCACCAGGGAGAACATAACCGCCGGGATCGCCTGCTCCATTGTGGCGAACTACCTTAACCGGGTGGTGGGGAACCGCACAATAGAAGGGAAGATCTTCCTCCAGGGCGGGGTGGCCAAGAATCCCGCCGTGCCGCTGGCTTTCGCCATGATGCTGGACCGGGAGATTCTGGTGCCTCCCGCGCCGGAACTCATGGGCTGTTTCGGCGTGGCCCTTCTGGCCAAGCGCAAACAGGCTGACGGGCTGCTGTCCGAAAAGGCTGTGGATATAGACGAGCTTTTATCCCGGGAAATAGGGTACGAACGGGTTTTCAAATGCCAGTCCTGTACCAACTACTGCCCCATCCAGGTCCTCAACGTGAACAACCACAAGTATATGTTCGGGGGCCGGTGCAATAAGTATACCAACATGCGTAAGCAAACCGCAGGCCCGCAAACCGCGGGGGCCGCGTCCGCGCCGGTTTTCGACTATGTGGAAAAGCGGCAAAAGCTGCTCTTTGAAGAATTTGTTCCCCCGGAAGACGGCTTTATCCCGCGGCGGCCCTATACTGTGGGGATACCCCGCGCGTTTTCTACCCATACCCTGTACCCCCTCTATGCGTGGTTTTTTTATGAACTGGGAATCAAAACCGTTCTTTCTACCGAGGTTGCCCACGCCGGGGTGGCGCGGGCGGAATCCACCTACTGCTTCCCAGCGGAAATCGCCCATGGAGCGGTACAGGACTGCCTGGACAAGGGCGTGGACTACGTACTCCTGCCCCATTTCCGGGACATGCCGAGCTATGAGAGCGATGTTCACGCCAACTTCTGTCCCATCACGCAGAGCCTGCCCTACTATATTGAGAAAGCCTTTCCCGATGTCGAGAAAAAGCGTTTTCTCCCCCTGGTGGTGAGCTTCAAGTTCGGGGAAGGAAAGGCTCTGGAGCTTTTCACGGCAATGACCGGACGGCTGGGCATAGGCGCGGCGGAGACCAGAGACGCCTTTAAGAAAGCCCTGAACATGCAGACGGCCTATTTCAGCGCCGCCGGAAAGCTGGGGGAGGAAGCCCTGGCGGAAGCCCGTAGGTCGGGCCGTCCGGTGATTGCCGTGCTGGGCCGGCCCTACAACGCTTTCACCGCCGAGGCCAACATGGGGATACCCCGGAAATTTACCACCCGGGGGTATTCGATCATCCCGTTCGACATTCTTCCCTTTACGGAAGAGCCCGGCTTCCCCAATATGTATTGGTACTATGGACAGCAGGACGTAAAGTCTGCGGCCCTCCTTAAAAACGAAGACAATATATATGTTACCTACATAACGAATTTTTCCTGCGCACCGGATTCGTTTATCCTCCATTATATTAAATGGATCATGGGCCAGAAGCCCTTCCTGGTTTTGGAGTTGGATTCCCATTCCGCGGACGCCGGGGTGGATACCCGGGTGGAAGCCTTTCTGGATATTATAGACGGCTACCGGGCTAAAAAGACCGAACTTGAAAAAGAGCGGTATACCAACGGCTGGCGTTTTACCGCGGAAAAAACGCCCGGTTCTTCCTCATTTACCATGCGGGTTGATAACGATAAGACTGGCGAAAAAGTCCCCATTATCGGGAACAAGCGGGTAAAGGTGTTGCTTTCCAATATGGGGGCTATTTCGACGGAATATATCGGGGCCGCCTTGCGGCGCCTGGGCATTAACGCCGAAGCCATGCCGGTGGCCACATCCAAAACCATACAGATAGCCCGTTCCCACGCCTCCGGGAAGGAGTGCGTCCCAAGCCACCTGCTCCTGGGAAGCGTCCTTCAGTTTTTCGCCGGCAAGAAGTACCGCAAAGACGAGCTTTACCTCCTCTTTGTACCGATTACATCAGGCCCCTGCCGGACCGGGCAGTATTACGTCTACTACGAGAACCTCTTTCGGGACTTGCGCCTGGAGAACGTGGTGGTTATGACCTTGTCGGCGGACAACTCGTATGGGGAACTAGGCCCCGGGTTTGCCCTGGCCATGTGGAAGGGCCTGGTGCTGTCCGACTATCTCAAGGACATTCAGACCTCCCTGAAAGCGCTGGCTGCTGACCCGCGCAAAGCGCAGGCGGACTTTGAGACATCCTGGCGCAAGGTCATGCACGCGGTGGAACATAATCCCGCCCATATCTGGCAAGAGCTGAAACAGGTTGCTGAAGACGTAAAGAAGATACCCCTTAAACGCCGCCTGGTTGACTGCCCCAAGGTGCTTAT
>JAIRSS010000170.1 GCA_031255315.1 Spirochaetaceae bacterium | reverse complement strand
TCCACTTCAACCGCTTCCATTTCGGGATTAGCCTCATGATATTCCACCAGATGAGCGGGGATTTCCGTAAGGAACGGTGAGGGGACGCAATCGGCGGTGTTTTGCATACGCCGGCGTTTCAAACAGCTTGTGATATAGAGTTTGTCCCTGGCCCTGGTGATAGCCACGTAGAAAAGCCGCCGCTCTTCCTCCAGGTCGCCGTCCCCTTCCTCCAGGCTCCTGGCGTGGGGAATGATCCCGTCTTCGGCGCCGGCGATAAAAACCACGGGGAACTCCAGCCCTTTGGAAGCGTGTATGGTCATCAGGTTCACTTTCCCCGTATCCGTCTCATCCTCCCCGTCGTCCCGGGTAATCAGGCTTATACGGTTCAAGTAGGGGTACAGGGAGGGATCCAGGTTGTCCGGATCCTGTTCCCACGTCTCGATAGACCGGATAAGGCTTTCGATGTTGAGGAATTTCCACCGGGCTATCTTTTCGTTTTTGTTGTATTCCGTAACGAGGTACGACCAGTAATCTACAGCGTCCACCAAACTCCGTACTTTTTGGGACAGGGAAAATTTTCCGTTCGGGCCGGGTTTTTTGCCCAAAATTTCGTTTTTGAACCGCTCGATAAGGGACAGGAAGCTCTCCATATCGGCCTTGCCCTGGGCCGCGCCCTTGTCCGCCCCTTCGCCTTTGGAGGCCGGCAGGTCCTCAAAGAGCAGGGCGCCAAGCAGGGCTTCCCCGGCGCTCCGGGATTGGGTTTGGACGTAGCTGGCCCGCTTCAGGGCGTCCCACAGGGAGGAATGGTTTTTCCGGGCAAGCTCCGTTAGGGCGCTTACCGTGGTTTTCCCGATTCCCCGCCGGGGGGTGTTGATGATCCTGAGGAGGTTCACGTCATCATCGGAATTGGCGATTACCCGGAGGTACGAGAGAATGTCCTTAATCTCCTTGCGCTGAAAGAAGCTGGTCCCCCCGGACACCCGGTACGGGATGTTTTGCGCCAAAAAAGATTCCTCCAGCCGCCGGGTCATGGAGTTGGTGCGGATAAGCACCCCGAAATCGTCGTATTTGAGCCCTTCTCTGACCCGCAGTTCCCGAATCTGCTCCGCGATGAAGTCCGCCTCGGCGTTTTCGTTTTCAGGGTGGAAGAGTTCTATGGGTTTACCCCCTGAATTGCCGGACCAGAGGGTCTTTTCCTTCCGGTTGGAGTTGTTGGCTATGACCCCGTTGGCCGCCTCCAGGATAGTGGAGGTGGAGCGGTAGTTCTGTTCCAGCTTGATTTCCGTCATCCCCGGAAAATCCCGCTCAAACAAAAGGATGTTTTCGTAGTTGGCTCCCCGCCAAGAATAGATGGACTGATCATCGTCTCCTACAACGCAGACATTAGCGGCGGGTTTTTCAGGCTCCCCGGTCCCGGCGGCGGGGGGGAGGTCCGGGCGGGGCGGGCAGCCCAGGGCCAACAGCCGCATGAGCCGGTACTGGGTAAGGCTCGTGTCCTGAAATTCGTCCACCATAATGTACCGGTAGCGTTTACGGTATTTTTGGAGGATATCCGGGCGTTCCTCAAAGATACGGATAGGCAGCGTTAGAAGATCGTCAAAATCCAGGGCGTTGAAGACTTTGAGCCCCTGCTGATATTCCTGGTAAACCCCTTCGTAGGCGGAATCCGCGCCCTTTCCCCAGTCCAGGCGGCCGATTTTCACGTTGGAAAAGAGCTGCGCCAGGGCGTAGAGGTCCACCTTCTCGGTGGAAATCCGGCATTCCCTCAGGCTGTCCTTGATAAGCTGGTTCCGGTCGGTTTCATCGTAAATCGAAAAATTCTTCCGGTACCCCAAGACTTCGATTTCCTCCCGGAGGACTTTAACTCCAAAGGCGTGAAAGGTGCTCACCGTCAGGTTCTGGAGCTTCCGCCCTGTAAGCTCCTTTACCCGGGTTTCCATTTCCCGGGCCGCCTTGTTGGTGAAGGTAAGGGCCAGAATCGCCGATTGGGGTATTCCCTTTTCAAGCATGTAGGCGATACGGTAGGTGATCACCCGGGTCTTCCCGGACCCGGCGCCGGCTATGATGAGTACGGCCCCGTCCAGGGTCTTTACCGCCTGGAACTGGGGCCCGTTTAGTTCGTCTTCAAAGTTCAAGCCGGTAGTCACCGCTCCTCCAAAAATTTCGAGATAATCCTTGCCGCCTTTCCCCGGTGGCTGATACGGTTCTTTTCCTCTTCGGAGAGTTCCGCTGCCGTAAGCCCCCGTCCGGGCAGGAAGAAGATAGGGTCGTAGCCAAAGCCGCCTGACCCCCGGCCCCCGCCGGGGTGGATCAGCTCCCCTTCAAGGGTTTCCTGGACCGAAAAAAAACGGTTCTCCTCCAACAGGAGGACCATAGCGCAGACGAACCGGGCCCTGCGGTTAGGGGCGTCCCCCAGTTCCTCAAGGAGCAGGGCGTTCCGCTCCGCGGCTTCCAGCGGTTTTTCCGCCGGGAAGCCCGCCGGACGGTCCGGGCCGTTTTTACCGGCGTACCGCGCAGAATATATCCCCGGCCGCCCTCCCAGGGCGTCCACGCACAGCCCTGAATCATCGGCAAGTACCGGACCGGCGGCATCCGGATAGACGTCCGCCAGACGCCGGTAGAGGGCCCGGGCTTTGAGCAGGGCGTTTTCCAGGAAATCTGCGCCCGTCTCTTCGGGATCAAAGGTGAAGCCCGCTTCCCCGGGGAGCGCGATACGGCAACCGGGAAACAGGGCGGCGATTTCTTGTTTTTTATGAAGATTTCCAGAGGCGAACCAGATTGTCATACTCTACAGGATAATACGGGACCGGCCCCGGAAAGGCAAGAGCCCGGGCCGCCGCGTGAATTTTCCAGCCGAAATCAGGCCCCGGGAAGCCCGCCCATCCCCCTGACCGGAGACGGCGGTATTGGGCGTGATTACGGCTGAAGCGTGAGTTACGCGGGAGCGGTATTGTTTTCGGGCTGCAGGATTTGTTCTACATCGGTGGATATACGGGCGATGAGGCGTTTTGTTAAGTCCTTCCGTTCTATGGCGGATAAACATTCAAGATACGTATCCGCTGAAAGCGTATTTTCTCCGGTTCGGTCCGCGTCGTCCAAAAAAAGCCTGAATGGTTCCACATCAAGGGCTTTTGCTATTTTTTCCACCATTTCCATTGAGGGAATCTTACTGTTTATCTCAATTTCCCCAATATAACTGGTTGATGTATTGAGTATTTCCGCCAGTTTCATTTGTGAAAGCCGTCTGCTTTTACGGTATTTTTTCATATTGAAGACAAAAATCTTCATCATTTCCATATTTATATGCTACTAGCCGATAATTGCCGGGAACAATACGCTGTTGACAAATAATTATAATCATGTTATATACTTTAAGCGTATAAACCGTTCATGCGAACGGAAATTTTAGGGGTCCGCCCCAATATGCAGGGGGTTTGTGGTGAAAAACAAACGCTTTTTCGGAATGATTGTATGTATGGCGTTGTCAATCGGGCTGGTTTTGGCCGGGTGCGATAACGGCTCGACTGGCGATGGTGGAGACAGCGGTACTTCCGCGTCATCACTCACGGGGATATGGGTTGATGACAGGTCCACCCCTACAACAACCTACATATTCACCAATGAGGACGATCCGGCCATTACGGGATCGAAGGTTGCGTATTACAGTACCAACTTAACGGATGAAGGCGCGAATGCGGCGGCTACGGGTAATCAAATAACCGTCAGCGAGACGGCATATCAGTATGTGTTAAACGGCAATACGCTGACCCTGACCGGCTATATCCCAGGGGTCGGGGGGGCCGCCGCGACTGACGCGGACTTTACACGGGCCAAGGGATCGTCAGGTTCCACCATGCACGGGATTTGGATTTCGAGTCTTGCCAGCGGCAATGCCCGGTATACCATGATCATAATACGATCGGGGACCGCCCGTACATTTACCGCTGTAGGCAGCGCGAATTGGGGTGAATCCGCGTACGTACTCTCGTCCGACGCGAATGCCACCTTTATAAAATGGGGTAATGGCAACCCCGTCGCCTACACCAAGTATACGAATCCGGACAGCCTGGACATCACCAGACCTGCCGGCGGCGGCGCTACTGATACCGGCCTGATAACGCTCGCCAGTTTCTAACGCCGTCCGTCATCCAGCCCGGCGCGGGAGGGGAGCGCCGGGTTTCTGGATAACCATAGCACTTCCGGAATATCACGCGGCTTCGGCTTGATGGCGGCCAGCCGCGCCCTCTCTTTCCCACTGTCAACAAGTTACGTAAATGGAAAATAAAAGGTCCGCGGATTTCACAGATTAAGCGGATTTTTCGTCCGCGTTTTACACCCGAAAGCCGGCTTTTCAGCCCATCCGGTCGTTCCCGCGGGTTTATGCGGCGCGCCGCCCGCCGAGACGGATGCCCCGCGGTATGTACGGGTTCCGCTTTACGCCGGGATTTGTTCACGGTACAATCAACAACCATGAACAACGCCGCCGCATTAGAAACGATTCTTGCCGATCCCGCCTTTGCCGAAAATATCGTGGTTGAAAAACGTATTCCCCCACGGGAAGGGGTCTACGTTCCCTTTCCCGAAGACCTGGACCTGGCGGTTGCCGCCGCCCTCAGACGGCGGGGGATCGCCCAAATCTACAGCCACCAGCGGGAGGTGTGGGACGAAACACGCCGGGGCCGCAATGTGGTGGTGGTTACGCCTACCGCATCGGGGAAGACCCTCTGTTACAACCTGCCAGTCCTTCAGACCCTGATCCGGGATGAAACCGCTCGGGCTTTGTACCTTTTTCCCACCAAGGCCCTATCCCAGGATCAGCAGTCGGAGTTGAACGAACTTATCGGCCCCGGCGGGGGGCTTCCCATCAAAGCCGCCACCTATGACGGGGATACCCCGGACAGCCTCCGGGTCGCGGCCAGGGATAAGGGGCGTATCATCATCTCCAATCCCGATATGCTTCACGCGGGGGTCCTGCCGAATCATCCCCGGTGGATCAAATTTTTCTCGAACCTGAAGTACATCGTCATCGACGAAATCCACGCCTACCGGGGCGTTTTTGGGAGCCACGTCGCCAATGTACTGCGCCGCCTGCGCCGGATCGCCGCGTTTTACGGATCCCGGCCCCAGTTCATCCTCTGTTCCGCCACCATCGCCAACCCGCGGGAACTGGCGGAGACCCTCATCGGGGAGCAGGCGGCCCTGGTGGACCGGAACGGCGCGCCCCAGGGGGAAAAGCGGATCATCCTTTATAATCCGCCCCTGGTGGATGCGGTGCAGGGTATACGCCGGAGCGTCGTCACCGAAAGCCGCCGCTGGATGCTGGCTTTCCTTAAAGGGGGGATCAAGACCATCCTCTTTGCCCATTCCCGGATCAAGACCGAGGTGGCGGCCTCGTATGTGAACGCGGACGCCGCCAACCTCTTTACTGATAATTCCGGCATCCGGGTGGAAGCCTACCGGGGAGGGCTGCTTCCCAATGAACGGCGGGAAATAGAGCGGGGCCTTCGGGATGGGAGCATACAGGGGGTGGTATCCACCAACGCCCTGGAACTGGGAATAGACATCGGCGGCCTTGACGCTTCGGTGGTGGCGGGCTTTCCCGGTTCCTTCAACTCGTTCTGGCAGCAGACGGGCCGGGCCGGACGCCGGGGCGGCACGTCTGTAGCGGTTTTCGTCGCCTCTTCTTCCCCGCTGGATCAGTTTATCATACACAACCCCGAATGGTTCTTCCGCAGGAGCGCCGAAGAGGGCCGTATTGATCCGGGCAACCCGTATATCCTTACGGATCATGTGAAGTGCGCCGCCTTTGAGCTTCCCTTTCAGGATGATGACCGGGTTCCCTGGAGCACGGTTCCGGGGTCTGATGTTCGGGAGGTTCTGAGTTTTCTGGAAGAAGAGGGAATCCTGCGCCATACCACCGGAGCGGGCGGCGCGGCGGGCCTCCCGGTTGGAAGCGCGGCTGGAAGCCGCTGGTATTGGGCGGCCCGGTCTTTCCCGGCGGAAGGGGTCAGCCTCCGGTCCGCGTCGGCGGACAACGTGGTTATTGTGGACATTACCGCCGGGCGGAACGCGGTGATAGGCGAGATGGACCGGCCCAGCGCGAAGGAGCTTATCTTTGAGAACGCGGTCTACCTGCACCGGGGCAGGCAGTACCTGGTGGAATCCCTGGATATAGAAAACCGGAAGTGCCTGGTCCGGGAGGCGGAGGTGAACTACTTTACCGACGGCTTGGTAAAGATCGATATCAAGGTCCTTTCGGAAGATGAGCGGACCGGAAACGGGGTTGTGGGGGACATCCTTGTCCGTTCCCAGGCGGCAAAATTCAAGAAAATACGGTTCCGCACCCACGAAAACATCGGGTACGGCGACATAAATCTGCCGGAGGAGGAGATGGATACCCGGTTCCTGGCCTTCCTCTTCGGCCCCGGAACGCCGGGGGGCGCGGTTCTCCACGACTGGGGGGACGCGGAAGCCGGCGCCATCCTTTCCGGCGCGGGCGGCCTGATCAAACGCATCGCCCCGGTCTTCCTGCTCTGCGATCCCCGCGATCTGGGAATCGCCGAACGGGTCAGGGATCCGCATTTCGGCGTTCCGGCCCTCTATGTGTTCGATAAGTATCCCGGCGGAACCGGTCTTTCTGAGGCCCTCGCCCGCCGGACGGATGAACTTTTCCGGGCGGTTTACCGCGCGGCGGCGGACTGCCCGTGTAAAGTGGGCTGCCCTTCCTGCGTGGGGCCCGGGGGGAACAAGGCCGGGACCAGGGCGTTTCTTGAGGCGTTGGCCGGGTATGAAGTATAACCTGCGCTCCCGGCTTCAACGGCGGCGGGGGCTGGCGGATCCTGACCCTCCTTCCGGGAGAAGGCCGGAAACCGCCCCGGCGGAGCATCCGGCCTATGACGCGATGGGGCCGGAGTGGATTCAAGCGGGGTATCTGACCGTGAAGCGGACGCTGCTCCTGGAGGCGCCGCCGTTTCCGCCGGTCTTTCCCCCCGCGTCGGAGATACTCATACCTGATCTGCTGCGGTACGCCCCCGGCGCGGCGGGGCCGGAAGATCTTCTTTTCTTCGACTTGGAAACTACCGGGCTTTCGAGCGGGGCCGGGGTTACGCCGTTCTTGGCGGCCTTTGGCCGGCTGGTTCCCGGCGGAGGCGCGGGGAGCCTGAACCTGGAAGTTACCCAGTACCTGTTGCTGGACTATCCCGGGGAAGACGATTTTTTGGAGGCGGCGCTGGGGGAATTCCTCCCACCGGTGGATTCCCGCCGGGAGGAGAGGGCGGGTAAAGCGCCCCTGACGGTTACGTACAACGGCAAGTCCTTCGACGCCCAGGTGCTGAAGACCCGGTGCCTGCTGAAAGGCAAGGCCCCGCCCCTTTTCTTCCACGCGGACCTTCTGCATCCGGCCCGGCGGCTGTGGAAGCGGGTCCTTCCCTCCTGTTCCCAGGGGGAAATCGAGACCGCGGTCCTGGGGCTGGACCGGACCGGGGATACTCCCGGCGCGCTGGCCCCCGATATTTGGTTTGCCTTCCTCAATACCAGGGAGCCTGCCGCGCTTAGAGGCGTCTGCGATCATAACGTGAAGGATGCCGCGGGGCTGGCCGGGCTGTTTTCCGCTCTGCTCCGTATTGCGGCGGATCCCCGGGGGACGCATCCTGTGTACCGGTACGATCTGGAGGCCCTTGCCCTGCACTGGCGGAAGCTCCGCCCCGGAACGCCAGGCTTGAACCGGGGCGTGGATGAAGAGGAAACCGTCAAAACCGGGGAAGCGCTTCTCGCGCTGGCGGCCAGGCAAGGGCGTCCGCTGGCGGCCCTGGCGCTGGCGAGGGATTTATTCCGGGCCGGGGACGCCGAAGCCGGACGGGGGCGTCTCCAGCGCGTCGCCGAAGGGGAGCATTCCCCCTCTATCAGGGCCCGTGCCTGCCGGTCCCTGGCTATTGATGCGGAGCGGCGTTTGCGGGACGCGCCGCTGGCTCTTTCCTATACGGAAGCCGCCCTCCGCCTTCCGGCCCTGCCCTCGGGCATTCGGGAAGATTTGACCCGGCGCCGGGACCGGCTTAGGAAAAAACGCGGGGGGCCGCTTTCGTAGCGTTTCAACAGGGAAGCGGAATTCGCCGGGACGGGGCCGGACAATTTCTCTCTAATTCCGGGGATTTTAACACTCCGCCGACGATACCCGGACCGTCAAGACCATTGAAACGGAGGAGTTCTTCCCGGCTGCCCTGGGCAATAAAACCTTCCTCCACCCCCAAAACCAGAATACCCGCAGGAACATTGCGGCGGAGGGCGAGACAAGCGGCATACTCCCCAACCCCCCCTTCCCGCATTCCCTCCTCAATAAAGACGGCCAGTTTGTAGCGCGTAAGGATATCCTCAAGATAGTCCTCGTCCACCGGCTTGAGGAACCGAAGGTTATAGAGGTCCGCCTCTATGCCATGACTGTAGAGGATCTCCGCCGCTTCCCGGACCTGGGGATAAAGGCTGCCCGTAAAGGCAAGGCATAGAGGAGCATCTTCCCGGCGAATAAAAACTCCCCGGCCCTTTTCCAGTGGCAGGGAAAAGGCGTCTTCCTCAGGCGGGCAGACGGCTTTGGGATAACGGAGCATTGAGGGGCCCGGTTCGGCCAGAGTCCACGCTAACATATCCCGAAGTTCCCTGCTGCTTGCGGGGGCCAGGATGGTCATAGCGGGAGTGGAACGGAAAATACTGATGTCAAAAAGCCCCTGGTGGGTCTCCCCGTCATCTCCGACAAAACCTGATCGGTCCAGGGCGAATACCACCGGAAGCCTCTGGAGGCTTGTATCATGGATAACTTGATCCGCCGCGCGCTGAATGAAGGTCGAATAAACAGCCGTTACCGGCCGCAGCCCCTGGGCAGCCAGCCCCGCGGAAAAGGTAACGGCGTGTTCCTCGGCAATACCCACGTCAAAAAACCGTTTAGGAAACCGGGCTTTAAAGGAAGAGAGGCCCGTCCCCTTCTCCATGGCGGCGGTGATCGCTACTACCCGGTCATCCCGGGCGGCCGCTTCCTGTACCGCCCTGCTGAAGGCCTCCGTAAAGGAGATCGTTTCGCTCTTTGCAGCCTTGCCGCCGGAATCCGGTTCGTCCCTGCGATGGCCGGCGCCTCCGGCGCTTGGGATAATACCTCCGGATACCGAGAAAGAAGAAACTCCGTGGTAGCTGCCCGGATCGTCTTCCGCAAAGCCGTAACCTTTGCCCTTTTGGGTTATCACATGGATAACCACGGGCCGGTCGATCTTCCTGACATCCCGAAAGACCTGTTCCATCTGTTGAATGTGGTGGCCTTCAATAGGACCAACATATTCGAATCCCAGATCCACAAAAAAATTATCGGTATAGAAAACAGCCTTGACAGCCCGTTTCAGACGGACCACCAGGTCGTAAAACGCTTCGCCAATACCGGGCAGGCTTTTTGCCATGGCGTCGAATTTTCGGCGAAAACTCTGATACTTAGCCTGCATACTCAAATGGCTCAAGTATTTAGAAAGGCCGCCTACATTGGGGCCGATGGACATCTTATTATCGTTAAGCACCACCACGAGGGGAAGGGCGAGCTGTCCCGCGTGAGACAGCGCTTCGTAGGCGAGTCCGCCGGTTAAGGCCCCGTCTCCGATGACGGCCACAACCCGGCCATCTCCGCCTTGGATATGTTCTCCGGTGAGGATACCCAAAGCGGCGGAAATAGAGGTGGAAGCATGACCCGTATTGAACACATCATGAGGACTTTCGGAATACTTTGGAAACCCCGCGATGCCGTTCGCCCGGCGAAGGGTCCTAAAGGCTTCAAACCGGCCGGTTAAGAGCTTATGGGTATAACACTGATGACCCACATCCCAAACTATTTTGTCGTGGGGAGACAGAAACACCCGGTGCAGAGCTATAGTCAGTTCCACAACCCCCAGATTAGAAGCTAAATGCCCCCCGTTCAGGCTCACGGTAGATACAATTACATTCCGAATCTCGGCGGCTAATCGGTTTAATTCAGCATAAGTAAGGTTTCTGATATCCTCCGGCCCTTTGATTCCGGGCAAGAGCAGTTCACCTTGATGCATACGATCACTCTATCCTCAATCTCTCCGTTTTTTTACGAATAAAACAAAACCGCGGTACAGGCCGCGGTTCCCCCAAAAGGACACTACTTATTCTTGTGCCGGTTTTTTCTAAGTTTTTTTTTGCGCTTATGGGTTGCAATCTTTCTGAGTTTGCGCTTTCTTCCGCAAGGCACCTCAACCCCTCCTTTCTGCTCATCAGCAGGAGACTTATTTCAGTATGAACCAGAGGCAAAAAAAGATCAAGCCTCCGCAGGGCGTCAGCAGTAATTTTACAGGCACCCACCCGGTTCCCCGCCGGGGACGAAAATCAGGAACTCTTCCCGGCTTTCATACGGAAAGCGGCGGAACGAACACGGTACGGCCTTGAATAACGTCTCCCCCTCCCCAATGCGGCCCGGGTCCGCCGGAATTCTGCCTCCACAGGTATCCACTGATACCGGTACACAAAGCGGTTCCCCCGTTCCACGCCTCATTGCGGCGCGTTTCTCGAAATGTAAACTTGCCGCTTAGGCGACGCGGCGTGTTGACACTCCCCAGTAGTCTATAGTATGGTGAAAAAAGCTACATTACGACTAAGGAGATTGAAACATGGCTCAGGCCAGTAAAAACGCTCGGACAACCAGCGCGACTCAGAAATTTTTTTGCTCCTGCGGAGGAGAAGTCAAAATGAAGACGGTTTTTGAACACGGCAAGGTCAAAAATCTTGCGGAATGTGAAAAATGTAAAAGGGTTGAACGCCGTCCTTCGGATTTTAAGTAAAACACCCTGGCAAAACCGTAAATCAACTTCTGGAGAGGATAGAAGGATGTTTTCTTGTATGGAGGATGTTTTGGTGAAGCCTTGCGGGGCGGTTTTGAACAGGCGAATGGATTGATTGCGGCGAAGGGTTTCATACCCAAGAGCCCGCTTGCCGGTTCGCGTGAGAGCTTCAGGGCGGGGTTGTTGGTTGGGGAGAAAGATTTTATACCCTGTATATATAGTGCGGGGTAGGTTGATTATATTATTGGGGGTTTTCTTTTGGCAGGTAAAAGTAGTTCCGCTGAAAAGCGTCATCGGCAGAGTGAGGAGCGCAGGCTCCGGAATAAGGCGGCGAAAAGCGCCGTTAGAACCAGTGTAAAAAAATTTGTCGCCTTGGCGCGGCAAAAAGACGTCGCCGGTTCTGACGCGGCGCTTAGAGAGATGATTAAAAAACTTGATACCGCCGCCAGGAAAGGGATTCTTAAAAAGAACGCCGCGTCTCGTAAAAAGTCACGGATGCAGCGGCTCTTTAATTCCCTTAAAGCGGCGCAGTAGGGAATTGGAGATTTTTGTACAACGCCGCGATGTAAAGCCTCGTAAGCTCTTCAGAAGGAGCTTTCAATTTGTTTTGGCCGGTTTTTGTTGAGAGAGTAAAATGGCGCCCAAAAAACTTATTAAAACTGATGTTGTTGATGCTGTGTACCAAAAGACCGGAATCGGACGTAAAGAGATACGTCTCGTTATCGATCTTTTCCTGGACGAGATTAAAAGCGCATTGGTTAAGCGGAAGTGTATAGAGTTGCGAGGTTTTGGTACTTTTGAAGTACGTATTCGTAAAGGCCGTGAGAAAGCCCGGAACCCTAAGACGGGTACCATTGTCTCTGTTGATTCACACGGTATTGTCGCATTTAGATCGGGCAGGGATTTGAAGCAGCATGTATGGAATCTTGATGAGCCGTCTCATGATGATCTTTCAACTGTTTCTGATCCTGGCGAAAGCGGCGGCGTTGAATTATGAATCTTGCCCGGCGCGGGGGATGGTTCAAAAGTTTTTTGATTCATTTGGCGGCGGTTTTGCTGGCATCCCTCTTGTTTGCCGGTTCTTTCCCTAATTTACTGATTGAAAAGGGCGTCCCCCTTTTGGCGTGGACAGCCTATGTTCCTCTTTTTTGGGTAATCTCCCGGGCAAAAATGGGGGCGTGTGTCGGATGGGGGGCTTTGTATGGTTATACGGCCTACAGTCTCTTTAACTATTGGCTTAGTGTTTTCCATCCTTTGGCCGGACTCATCGTCGGGATCATTTATCTCGTCTATTTTGCCGTCCTTATTCCTCTCCTGAAGCTGGTTCTTATCCTGTTTCCCCGGCGGGGCTATGTGGTTCAGTGGGTCGTATGGATTGCCTATGAATATCTCCGTACTCAGGGTTTCTTAGGGTATTCTTACGGTATTACAGGGTACTCCCAGTGGACGGTGCTTCCGGTACTTCAGATCGCCGCCGTCTTCGGCGTGTGGGCTGTTTCCGCGCTGGTGGTGTTCCCTTCGGCCTTTTTAGCCGCCGCCTTAAGCAGGCCGGCGTCTTCCGCCAATACGGGCCTGCCGGGGATTGTTCGGGATTTTTTCAGGCGGGAGCGCATACCCGCCGTTATCTGGCTCGCCGCCTTTATAGGAACCCTGGCGTACGGGCTTGTCTCCCCAAGGGATTATTCCCAGGCGGATACGGCCGCCATAGCCCTGATTCAGCATAATACCGATCCCTGGCGGGGGGATATGCCTCAATACCGGCTGAATTACCGCGTTCTGAAACGCTTGTCCCTGGAAGCTCTGGCGGCGGACCCCAAGCCCGATCTTGTGGTCTGGTCTGAAACCGCCTTTGTTCCCCGTATCTACTGGCATACTACTTATCGGACCGATCCGGATTCTTATGTGCTGGTACGGGAACTGTTGGATTTTCTTAAAGAACAGGAAGTCCCGTTTGTTCTGGGAAATGATGACGCCAGAAGGCGGGTGTCCCAGGACGGGCAATGGGAGCAGATCGATTACAACGCCGCTATCCTCTATGAACAGGGGGAAGAGAAAGGGATATACCGGAAGATACATCTGGTGCCGTTTACCGAAGGGTTTCCTTACGAGAAGCAGTTCCCCTGGATTTACCAGGCGTTGCGGAATGCGGACACCCATTTTTGGGAAAAAGGGGAGACGGCGACGGTCTTTGATATTAAAGGGTTTACGTTTTCAACCCCTATCTGTTTTGAGGATACCTTTGGGTATCTTTCCCGGAAATTTGTACGGAACGGGGCGGATATTATCGTGAACCTCTCGAATGACGCCTGGTCCCGAAGCCTCCCCGCTCAGAATCAGCATCTCTCCATGGCGGTCTTCCGGGCGGTAGAAAACCGCCGATCCATGGTTCGAGCTACCGCGTCGGGTCAGACCTGCGGTATAGACCCAAACGGCAGGGTCCTGGCCATGGCGGAACCTTTCACAGAGGCGTGGCTTACCGTAAAAGTTCCGGTTGTTACGGAGGCTTCCCTTTATACCCGGTACGGCGATATTTTGGCGCAATTGTTCCTTCTGGCGGCGGGTATTATCTTGCTGACCGGTATAGGACGGGGTATACTAATAAAAATTTCCAATACTATGAGAGGAAGACGGCCATGAATTCTCGAAAGAAAATACTCTTTATTGACGATGAGCAGATAAACCTTGATTTTTTTGATGTAATGCTTTCCAATTTAGGGTTTGTCGTGGAGAAGGCGGTAAACGGCGTAGACGCATTGGAAAAGCTTGAGTATTTTTTCCCCGACATTATCATTCTGGATAATATTATGCCGAAGATGTCCGGCTGGGAATTGACGAAAATTTTAAAACAGGACCCTAAATTTCGGGAAATCCCCATTATTATGCTTTCGGCCCTGGATGATGTCAAAACAAAAGTTGAGGTTTTTGAGATGGGGGTGGATGATTACATCACGAAACCTTTCAATTTTTCCGAAGTCCTTGCCCGGATTCGGGCGGTACTGAGAAACCAGGAGCTTTTCCGGCAGATAAAGGTCAGGGAGTCCCGGCTGATCCTGGCCGAAGAGCTGGGGCTTGATATGAAAAATAATCTGACAAGTTTCACTAAGAGTCTTGATGAGTTGGATGTGGTCATCAATCAGGTTTCTTCCGCTGGAGAGGAGATCGATAACGATACCCTGTCCCAACTGTTGAAAGCCATCAAAGAAAAGACCGATCTGGTCAGGGAAGCTGTCGTCGGGCTGGATACCCGCATAGAACGGACCATCGCAGAATGGGGAAGCCTGAAACAGTATGAGATAGGCATCCAGACCCTGGAACAGCAGATACGGAAATCTCCCCATCAGGAGACCGGTTGGAAAACCGAAGACGGGGACGACTGAATTACGAAAGAAGATCGATGTTTGAAGATTCAAGTCTGAAGAACGAATAAATTGAATGAGAACGGCAGGATAGTAATGGCAAAGTACGAAGGGAGACGGAAGAACAGCGAAGCAACCGTGTTCTTTGGAACCGAAACTAAATTCAACGGACATCTCCGTTTCAAGGAGAACCTCTGTATTGAGGGAAAATTTACCGGAACCATCGAAGCTACCGGGGCGCTTATTGTCGACCACGGGGCGGTGGTAGAGGCGGACCATATTTCGGTTGCTTCCCTTACGGTATTTGGAACGGTAATCGGCGCCGTACACGCGGTAGACAAGAT
This sequence comes from Spirochaetaceae bacterium, assembly GCA_031255315.1. The sequence continues at coordinate 9,471 of JAIRSS010000170.1, read as the reverse complement.
AGATATGATGAGCGGCGCCGATGTCCGGGGCGATATGACCGCCGTTCGTCTCCGTATCGCTGACGGCGTCCTCTTTGAAGGGGAGTGCCACATGATCAGTACGGAAAAAGAGGTAGAGATATTTTCCCGGCCTACGGAAGAGATCAAGGCCGAGTTGCAGCGACTTAACGGTTGAGCCGGATCAATGATTGATCCTGTGGATATTATCCGCCGTGCGGAAACAGCGGGGTTGAAAATCGTGACTGCCGAATCCTGTACCGCGGGCTTGGCGGCGGCTCTCCTGGCTTCCGCGGCGGGAGCTTCCCGTGTGTTTTGGGGGGGCTTTGTCTGTTATACGCCGGAGGCGAAGACGTCCATGTTAGGCCTCGAGAAGACCGTGTGGGAGAAGTACGGCCTTGTGAGCCGGGAAATTGCCAAGGCAATGGCGTGGAACGCTCTTGAACGCAGCGGCGCGGACCTGGCGGTCTCGGTGACTGGGTTGGCCGGCCCCGGCGGTGATGGTTCCGGCGTTCCTGTGGGAACGGTTTGGATAGGCGCGGCGCGGCGCGGCGGGGAATGTGACGCTTTAGAGTACCGGTATACCGGTTCCCGCCAGGATGTACGCAGCGCCGCCGCTCAGGAAACCCTGGAAGTCCTGGGGCGGCTCCTCATGGGGGCGTGCCCGGATAATGTTCCTATTGACACGGAGATTCGGATCGAATAAAATGACTCTATACGGTATAGAAATAAGATAGGTTGTTGTGACGTATCTTTTTAATGTGAATTATAGCGGGTGTACCGTTGTATAAAATTTATATCTTACAGAACGATTTACCAGTAAGTAAGCCTGTGTGGGATTTGTTCCCGGGGAGTTTGGTGCGCTTCGCGCTTAAAACCCTCAAAATTGCCGGTCGGGCGATTTTTTACCGTGCAAACTCCGAAAGCGCGCCGGATAATCGGGATTTTTGCGTTACTGTTGATGCGAAAATCCACAAGCGCAACAGGCTGCTAGTTATTTTAATGTACTAAATGTTAAAAAAATACCTGGCAGGCAATGAATACGTTTGGAAATACATGAGGCGTTATATCTCATCGTATCTTGATATGCAATATTCTGGAAGTATGCGGAATTCCGGAAGCGGAGTTAGTCTATGGCATATGTGAGGAAGAGTCAAATCTCGAAAGTAAAAGTATCTGCAAGTGAAGATTCCACCGGTTCAACCGTGAGTAATTTAATAGCAGGGGGCGGTATCCCCCGGAGAGAGGAAGTAGGTATGCTGCCCTTTACGGACGCAGGAGAAATAGTTTCACCGGGGGATAGCATCCGGGATTCTAATGGAAATGAGGAAGAGAACGCCGAACGGCCAAATGGGAAGATAGTGGTGCGTACTCGTGCGAGACGAACCGTCGCGGCCGGGGGGCAGGGACCGGAAAACGGTTCTGCCGAGAATGGCGCGGGTGAAGGTTCCTATGGAGGCTCCTCCGGTAACGCTGAACCGGCCCGCCGCGGCCCCGGCAGGCCCCGGATTCACCGGAATTACGATAGGAGCATTCCCTCAGGGGCTCCTGGGTTCCCGTCCCCCGCAACTGGCAACGGCGGCGTCCATAATATTCAATCTCCCGGCGCGTTTTTGGCCGGTGATGCGTCCACGCCGCCGGCTTTCCTCCCTTCTATGCCCAAAAACCTGCCCTCTATGCCTGATATTTACGGCAGGCCCGAGCCGCGGGTGGATCAAGACAACAGCAAGCCCCGGCTTTCCATCAACGAACTCATCAGGCTCAATATGATGGATCTGCGGGAACTGGCTGCGGGGTATAATATTTCCCACGAAGACATGGTTGCTCTGAAAAAGCAGGAAATCATCTTTTCGATTTTGAAAGCCCACACGGAGCGGGGGGGCATCATCTACGCCTATGGCTCCCTTGAAATACTCCCGGACGGGTATGGATTCCTCAGGAGCCCTCAGAATTCCTACCTTCCCGGACCAGACGACATTTACATCAGCCCAAGCCAGATCAGGCTTTTCGCTCTGAAAACGGGCGATACGGTCTATGGACAGATCCGCAGCCCCAAAGAGCAGGAGCGGTTCTTCGCCATGCTCCGGGTGGAGACGGTGAATTACGATGATCCAACGGTAGCTCAGAACCGTATCCCCTTTGATAACTTAACCCCTCTGTATCCGAATCGAAAGCTGGACCTGGAAACCGTTACCGCCGGGATAAGCGAGCGTATCATCAATCTTTTCTGTCCTATTGGGAAGGGTCAGCGGGCCCTCATTGTGGCTCCCCCCCGGACCGGGAAGACCATCATGATGCAGAAAATCGCTAACGCCATCACCAAGAACCACCCTGAAGTGTATCTTATCGTCCTCCTCATTGATGAGCGGCCAGAGGAAGTGACCGACATGGAGCGGACCGTCCGGGCGGAGGTCATCTCTTCCACGTTTGACGAACAGGCTGCCAGGCATGTCCAGGTTACTGAAATGGTACTGGAGAAGGCCAAACGCCTGGTGGAACACAAGAAAGACGTGGTGATCCTCCTGGATTCCATCACTCGTCTTGCCAGGGCGTATAACCAGACCGTACCCACTTCGGGAAAGATCCTCTCAGGCGGAGTGGACTCCAACGCATTGCATAAGCCCAAGCGTTTTTTCGGCGCGGCCCGGAACATAGAAGAAGGGGGTAGTCTTACGATCATTTCTACCGCCCTGATTGAGACCGGCAGCCGTATGGACGAAGTTATTTTTGAAGAGTTCAAGGGAACCGGTAATATGGAGATTGATCTGGACCGGCGTATTTCCGACCGCCGCCTTTTCCCGGCCATCAACATCAAAAAGTCGGGTACCCGAAAAGAGGAACTTCTCCTTACTGAAGAGGAACTTCAGAAGATATGGATACTCAGGAAGGTTATCAATCCCATGGACGACATTGAGATCATTGAGCTTCTTGTTGACAAAATGAAGAAGAGTAAGAATAATGAAGCGTTCCTCAAATCCATGAACACGGGAAGCGGGGGGAGTGATTGAGATTTAATCGGCCCGTACACCTGCGTACCGCGCGGCGAGGCCGTTGAAGTTGAACAAGAGATACATTTGGAGGATAAAGATATGCAAGATAAAATTCATCCGAAATACGGAGTAACGAAGATTACCTGCGCCTGCGGTAATGTGATCGAAACCCGTTCCACCGTCAGGGACATCAAGGTTGAAATCTGTTCCGCCTGCCATCCGTTCTTTACGGGTAAACAGAAGCTGGTAGACACCGCCGGCCGTATTGAACGGTTCCGTAAAAAATATCACATTAAAGAAGCGTAAATCGGTAACACGCCGGTATTTTTTTCCCTTTGAAATCTTCGTCGCGGATCTGTTCCGTGATGTCCTGTATTTTTGTTCCCGGGAAATCTTCTGGTTTCAGATGGAAGCGGCGGATATGAGCGCTAAACCAGAGTTTCCCGCCGGGGTTTAGAAGGTCTAATGTCCGCGTGATAAGGTCCCGGTGATCCTGCCGTAGGTCAAGATCGGCGCTCATCCCTTTGGAGTTGGAGAAGGCGGGCGGGTCCAGGATGATACGGTCCCAGGTGAGGCCGGCTTTTCGGGCTTCGGTGATGAAGCGGAGGGCGTCCGCCCGGATGAGGCTGAAAGAGGCGGCGTGTGAGCGTATTTCCCGGCCTTGAATCATCCGGGTAGTAAAGCCGTTACAGCCAAAATTGACGGCGGCCCATTTCAGGTAGGTGGGGGACAGGTCCACCGAATCAACTTCCCGCGCGCCTCCCGCGGCGGCGTATACGGAAAAGGATGCGGTATAACAAAAGAGGTTAAGAACCCGTTTCCCTGCCGACTCTGACTGGATCAGGGCCCGCAGAAGGCGGCGGTCAAGGAAGAGGCCCGTATCAAGGTAGTCCGACAGATTGACGGTGAACCGCAGGCCTCCTTCCGTTACGTTCAACGTAACGCCCTGATCCGGTAGTCTGCTGTATTGGTCGTTTCCCCGCTGGCGGCGCCGTTCTTTAAGGAAAATACGGGCCGCCGGAATTTCCAGGGAGCTGGAAACGGCGTCTTTCATGGTCATGAGCCACCGCGTTTCTTCATCCTCTTCTTTTTCGTAGGGCCGCCTGTAAAGCGCACCGGATACCGCGTCTCCGTAAAGGTCCAGGACTAAGGGAATTTCTGGAATGTCCCGGTCATAGAGGCGGAAGGCGGTGGTTCCGGTCCGCCGCGCCCATTTTTTCAGGTGGCGATACCGTTTTCTGAGCCGGTTGTGGAGCATTTCCCCCTGGAGGGCGGTTTTTTCTTTACTCAATTGGACGCGCCGGCCCTGCCGCAATCCATGCTCCGGCCTTGCATCATGACACTGAGCATAGCGAAACCCGAGGAGAGGTCTTCTTTTTGAACGGCCACGCTTTCCGGAACTTTGAGCTTTACGTTGGTAAAATTCCAAATCCCTTCTACGCCCGCACGGATCAGTACATCCGCCGTTTCCTGGGCGGCAACAAAGGGAACGGTAAGGATAGCGATCTTTATTTTTAAATTACGTATTTGTAGTTCCATCGTATCCGCCGGAAGCACCTTCACCCCGTGGATGACGGCCCCTATTTTTTCGGGATTTTGATCGAATGCAACCATGATGTTAAGTCCGTGAAACTGGAATTCCCGGTATCCCAGCAGCGCGGTTCCCAAATTTCCCGCTCCCACCAGCGCCGCATCCTGAACCGAGTCCCAACGAAGAAACCGTTCTATAGCGTTTATCAGGGCTTCTACGGGATAGCCCCGTTTCGGTTTTCCAATAATTCCGGTAATAGCCAAATCTTTCCGTACTTGAATAGGTTCCAGGTTAAGTTCCCTGGCAATGACGGTTCCCGAAATATATTCATCCCCCTCACGCAGGAACTGCCGGATAATATATAAATATGAAGGCAGCCTGCGTATCGAAGGGGCCGCGGTTATCTTCTGTTTGGCCACGATATATCCTATCCTTAGAGTCCATCCTAAACCATTTGGCTGTACGCCAACGCGCCCGATCGTGGTAAGGCTCTTGCAGTTTCTCAGACGTATAAGCCTAGGAAACTGCGGATTTCAAGGGTGCGTTTTCAAAATTGACGTTTTGAGAACGCCTTCTTAACCATAGGGGTAAACCACTCGAAAAGTCAAGAAAGAAATAAATTGCGGGGATAATTGAGACGGTTCCAACGCTTCTGTTTTTTGAGACAGGCTTTTGCGGTTTTTTCGGACGGAAGTCCGCGGCTTTCAGCCGTGCAAAACCGCGAATTTCATGGTTGCTTTCCCAAAAACTGAAGTTTTGGGAAAGCCTCAGTTTTTACATAATTTCTAAAAATGGGACGCAAATGAGGGTCATTGCGTCCTTGAGAACCCGGAGCACCCCCCGGCTTAAGGCCAACCGGGCCGCGGACAACTCCGCTTCCGGAGCGTTCAAGATGGGGCAGTCGTGGTAGAAGCGGCTAAAGGCTTTGGAAAGATCGTAGAGGTAGACCGCCAGGACAGAGGGGTCCGTGCGGGCGGCGGCATCCGCCACCGCTTCGGGATAGACGGCCAGAGTTTTGAGGAGTTCCCATTCGGCATCGCCGGAGAGGAGCCCTTGTGTACGCGGCGCCCCGGCGGTGAACCCGCCTGCATCCCGGGACGCGGCGGCCTTTCGCAGCATAGACGAAATGCGGGCCCCCATATACTGAAGGTATGGGCCGGTATTGCCGTTGAATGAGAGGGATTCCCGGGGATCAAAAAGCATATCTTTTTGGGGGTTCACCTGCAACAGATAGTAATGCAGGGCGCCCAGCGCGACCTTTTCCGCCACTTCTTTCGGATCGGCTATGACATCTTCCCGTTCCCGCTCCCGTATCTCCATCAATGCATCCTCCCTGAGGCTGTCGATGAGGTCGTCAGCGTCAACTACCGTACCTTCCCGGCTCTTCATCTTGCCTTCAGGAAGGTTCACCATACCGTATGAAAGATGATAGAGGTTCCCGGCCCGCTCGAAACCGAGTTTCTTCAGGACGGCAAAGAGAACCTGGAAATGGTACTGCTGTTCGGAACCTACCACATAAATCAGACGGTCAAAGGGCCAATCCCGGTTCCGGTTTATAGCAAGGCCGATGTCTTGAGTAATGTAGATAGATGTTCCATCGCTGCGGAGAAGGACTTTCTTGTCCAGTTTTTCCATCGTAAGGTCAACCATTACCGCGCCGTCTTCAGCTTTGTAGAAAAGCCCCTGTTCAAGGCCGTTAAGGATTTCTTCTTTACCCAGAAGGTATGTCTGGCTTTCAAAGTAATACTGATCGAAGGATATCCCAGTCCGCCGGTAGGTCTCTTTCATTCCTTCCACCGTCCAGGCGTTCATCTTTTTCCAGAGGGCCACGATTTCGGGATCCCCGGCTTCCCACAGGCGGAGCATCTGCTGGGACCGCTTTTGGAGGGGGGCTTCCACATCGGCTTCTTTCGCGCTAAGTCCCTTGTCTTTAAGGGCTTCAAGCTCCGCCTTGAGGTCCCGGTTGAACCTGACGTACCATTCGCCCACAAAGTGATCGCTCTTGACGCCCTCGGATTCCGGAGTCTTATCCCCGCCATGTTCCTGGTAGGCCAGCATGGATTTACAGATATGTATTCCCCGGTCGTTGATGATACAGACCTTCCGTACTTCCGCGCCGCAGGCGGCAAGGATACGGGAGATGCTTTCTCCAAGTACGTCGTTTCTGAGGTGCCCCAAGTGCAGAGGCTTATTCGTGTTGGGGCTGGAAAACTCCACCATGATACGGGAACCGGTTAAGGTCGCGGGCCGTCCGAAGGCGGGGTCCTCCAGGACAGAACCAAGGATAGCGGCTGCCGCCGCCCCCCGATCCAGCCGCACGTTGAGGTACGGACCTTCCGCGGTAAAGGCGCCGGACGCCTCTCTTTCCGCCGGGCCGCAAGCGGCATCTTCCCCGGCCAGAGCTGCGGCTGCTGTCTGGGCTATCCAGGGCGGCCCCTTCCTGAACAGCTTCGCGAATCCAAACATAGGGAACCCCAAGTCGCCGTATTCGGGTTTGGGCGGCTGTTCCGCTGTGACTTGCGAAGGTTCCACTATTCCATCAATACCAGCATTCTTCAACATCTCCGTGAGAATCCGGGCAATCCGGATTTTCCAGGAATCTCTAAAATTTTGCATACTCAGTCCTTTTTATCGTGGTTATTGTGCTTGTCCCAAAATCGTACGCCCTCGCGCACGATTTTGGGATGGACCCTTGCGGTTTTGTAAGCTTTTAGCCTTGCGGTGCCGCGGATTTCAAAGACGCCGTCTCATCAATATCAAAAAAACCAGCTAACGCAGCCATTCTGGTATAACCCAGAGCGCCTTCTCTCCTGAAAGAACCCAGCCGCTCATCCGTAAAAGTACAATCCTCACAGACCGCAATATTCCGCACCCCCGCTCCGGCAAGGAGATGAACGTTGGCCGCTTGAAGGTCCAGGAAAAACCCTCCGCCCGCTTCGGAAACAACCGGTCCCGCGGGAAACACCCCCGCTACGCCGCCGAATTCCGCATTAAAGGCCCGTGCGCGCGCTTCATCCACCCGGTAACAACAGCCGCGTATACAGGGGCCGAGTATAGCGGCCACGTCTTCGGGACGGGTACGCCAGCGCTCTTCCATGAGGCGGAGGGCGTTAAGGGCTATGCCCGTACCTCTAAAACCCGAATGAACCAGGGCCAGTCCGCCGTTTCCCCTCCCCGCAGCAGAGCCGCCGCCGGTATCGTAGAGAAACACGGGAAGACAGTCCGCCACGGTTACTAAAAGTGTTACCCCCCGCTCCCGGCTGATGAGTCCGTCCGCCCGGGGGTGTATGTTCGGGGTTTCCCGGCCAACTTCATATACGTCCCGGGAATGAACCTGGGTGCAGGCGTAAACATCCCCCGGATTCAGATTCAGAGAGCGGAAGAGGGCAAGCCGGGCGGGACTGTTTGTTCCTTCTGAATAGGCCATATTCCCCGCGAAACGGGAAGAAAGGATGGCTGAAACACCGGGAACCACGCCGCCTTCAAAGATAAACGGAAAGCAGGCGTAATCCGATGAAATCGAAAATTTAAGCCGAAAGACGGTATGGTTCATCATATATCGCCGCTTGAACTATCTGTTCAATGTCCGGTGTATTCCGCCGGCCGCATAGGGAGGTTTCCCATCGTCTTTTCCATGTCCATCACTCCAGGTACCAGCATACTCTCCAGCATCAAACCCGCTTCACGTTCCTTTCACAAACTCCGCGCTTTTTCCGGCCTCCCTCGCCGCGGCTTCCAGCTTCAACGGTATCTCATTGGCGTATTACCTAAGCCGAACGTGCCGTTTTTACAGCAAGCATATACGGTGGTTTAAAGCCTGGCGGCAGCTTCGGCTGCTGATGCTTGCAGTATGCTGGTTTTCTCTGCGTTCCGCAAGCCGTATCAGGGCCGACGCATTTCCTTACCGCAAAGGAGATGGTGAAGCTAAATGGATATGAGCGCGGAAAAGTTTTACCGGAGTATTCGGGGGCATTGGCCAGTAGAAAACAAACTACATTGGAGCTTGGATGTCATCTTTAGGGAAGAGGCGGCGGGGGTGGGCAGGGATCATGCGCCTGAAAACCTGTATATCTTGAGGAAGACGGCGCTTTCCCTGTTACAGATGGCCTCGACGCCCCGGCCCGCAGGGAAAAAAAGATAAGCGGCCCCAAAAGAAGGTTCATTACTTCCATCCTGTTCGGAAAGTAAATGCAGAAGCCCTGGCCCCGGCAGGCACACTTCATAACATATCCAACTCAAATCTTCCGGCGGCTCAGAATCGGCCTGTTCAGTGCGTAGAGCGCGGCGGCCAGCGCAAGGCAGGTGAGGATTTGCAGGAAAGCGCTGGGCTGAAAGAGTATGGCGCGGAAGAAGGCGTATTCGGCGTTGCGCAACGGTTCAATGGGTGTGAACACACTGATAACGGCGATAATGAGCGCGTCCACAGCCCAGCCGATCCACCACTCGTGGAGGGATGCCAGTGTGTGGAAAAACACCATCCCCAGGAACAGAAACGCGGACTGCCGCAGGAACGCGACAAACGCGCCGCGTGCGCTCCAGCCCCACACATCCAGCAGGTTGTAGAAATCCCGCACGACCCCCATGCGAAGCACCGGAAGATCAAATGCGTAGTAGAGCGCAAGATTCGCCAGAGATACCCCCGCCGCCAGTACGCCGTAGGTACACAGGCTTCCCCAGAAGAAGTCGCCGCGTTTGCAGCCCAGGTTGATGAGCCTGCGGAAGTTCCGCGCGGGAATCAGAATGGCGCAGAGCAGCGGCAGCAGGTACAGGAAATTGCCGGAGCCGAGTTCCGATTGATCGCTCATGTCAAAGCCGTTTTTCGCCAAAATCAAATGGACGACGGTTTGCCCGAAAATTATGAAAAACAGAATTGCCGCAGTTATCCACGCGGCCTTGCAGTTCCGCAGATTAAGGCGCGTAATCATAAGTGATTTTTTAAGCATGATGAACATT
>JAIRSS010000137.1 GCA_031255315.1 Spirochaetaceae bacterium | reverse complement strand
CCCCCAGATACAGAAAAGCCTTCCCAATTACAATCCCGGCGGATACGGAAATACCGGTAAGTTTTGTCATTGTTATATCAGAATAATCCAATACCGTATTCTTCGCAAGAAATTTTTGTACCGGGGCGGACTGCCCGCTGTCAACACGTTATGCCAATGGAACATACAAGAGTCCGATGATTTCGCTGATTACACAGATTTTCATGGGCAAAATCAGCGAAATCCGTAAAATCTGCGGACTTGGTTCTACCTTTTAGCCTTTGCAACGTAACGGGCCCCCAAAGCCCCCGCCGGGGCCGGGCGGCAGCCTGCTTACCCCTAAAGCCGGGAGCGGACAAGCCGGAAGCCGAGGGCGGCCCACCGGTCCGACGGACTGGTGCTGTACCGGTAGGCCGAACGCATGGACCCAGCGACGCCGCTGCCCCATCCGCCGCGTATTTTGCCGCCGCAGGGGAGGAACCGCAGCCCGCGCCTGCCAGCACTACGGTCATTGCGGCGAAAACCACAGTCACGCTGAACATTCCTTTTTTCATACTGAACTCCTTTAGTTTCACCTCATTTCAGAGGATTTAATATCTTACGCCCTACCGGGTGGATTAACGTTTTAACCCGCTCCCGGCTGTATCAATCCTGGGAGACTTTTATATTAAAGCTGGTAAATCACCTATAGAATATGCTTTTGCATCTCTTGCTTGCCTTATATGAGGCATGATTTCACTTAAATTAACCCAATTTTGCCCTGTAAATCATCCGGAGAGTGTATCATTCTGACACATTTTTAAATTCGCACTTCAGATTAAAATTGGCCCCTTTACTAACAGGCCCTGGTGCTTTGAATCGTACTTCCCTTTATAAGCCCCAGAGTTTCCAATTTTTTCCGGATTAGTAGGCGCATCCAGCGGCAGCGCCTGCGGCAATACTGATGGTATGCGGCGCGAAGGCGAACTCCGTACCCTTTGACCGGACGCGGCGGTCTATCAGCCAGGTTCCCTGGGAGAAAGCGGCGTAAAGGGCCGCGTCCTTATCCGCGGTAAGGATGAAAGGACGCCGGGACAAGTTGATGAGGCCGGCGGTTTGGCCGGATCTGCTTTCCAGGCGGAAGATATTCCGGTCGAGGCGGGTTGCGCCATATTCATCACCGGCAAGCCGGTCGTACAGGCCGATGATACGCCGGGTTAAGGCTATGTCCGCCGCTTCCTGCCGCCGGGCGTCATCGGACAGCATGATCTGGCTGCCCAAAAGGAAGTTTACCAGGGCTGTCACTTCTTTCTCATGTTCCGTAAGTTTGCAGTTTCGGGAACGCAGGAAGATCACATCCGGATCGTTGAGGAAGACCGTGCCGTTCATAAAAGAGCGGCCTATGGTGTCCATGAGGCTGACGTACGCGCCGGGTCCTCCCACATGGCCGGTGAGTTTGACCAGGCCCCATTCCCACTGATGCCGGGTGTCGGCGCCGATGCGGGAAAGGGGAAGATGCCGGTAGGAGGGACCGAGCGGGCAGCCGCAGCCCAGATAAGCAACAGGCAGCCCTGACGCGGCGGTTTTCCGGGCGGTCAAGGCGGCGCAGGCCCGCTCATAGTGTTCGTGAGGAGCACCCCCTTCGGCAAAAGCGCCCGAAAAATAGCCCGCATACAGGAAATCCAGCTTAAGATACCGGAAGCCCCATTCATCAATGATCCGGTCTATAACCCCCTGTAGGTATTCCAGCACGTCTTTGCGGGACAGATCGAGGCAGTAGAACTGCTTATCCCAAAGCGGGTTGTATCCGGCTATCGTAACCTGGCCGGATTTATCCCTGAGCAGCCAGCCCGGCCGTTCGGCGAAAAGGCGGGAGCGCCGGGTTACCAGAAACGGAGCGATCCAGAGGCCCGGGACAAATCCCGCTTCCTCAATTTTAGCCGCTACCGGCGCAAGCCCGTTGGGGAAACGCTTGAGATTGACATCCCATTCCCCCACCGCCCGTTCCCATCCGTCATCAATCTGAAATACTACGGGTTTTTTCCGGTCTATAAACCAGCCTTTGATGAGGTTTTCCGTATGCCCCAAGCCTTCAAGATCATCCAGGATGAGCTTCTCATTAATATTCGTATAGTGGTTGTACCAGGACTCATAGCCGCCGGGGAGGTTCAGCGTGTTGCGGAAACCGGCGTCTTCTCCGCCGGGACGAAGGCGAAGAAAATTGAGGGATTTGAAGATTTCCTCTTGCCGGAAAATACGGCCTATGATGTCTTTAAATTTGAAGTACCCCTGAGCGTAGAAAACCGCTAGTTCGGCCAAAGAGTCATTGGGTTTCCATGTTTTACCGGGGCAGAAAATCTCGGCCATGATATACTGCCGCTCCCGGTCAATGCGGAAACTCACCGGCGGGAGCGCCCCGCCGCCTTTAGAGGCGACGCAGAGATAGTGATCGCCGGTGCGGAGGTACGAGATAAAGTGGCCGGGGAGCCAGCCTTTTCTTCCGCCGGAGGATCGCCGCCGCATCTTGGGGGCAATGAAGCCCGTAAAGGCCGGCGATGTATCCATCTCCGCCACATCCCCTTCCCGGTTGGTCAGTTTTAGAAGGTCCGGGATAAACCTGACAGACCGGGGCAGGGTTTCTCCGCCTACAAGCTCCCAGCCCGCAGACCAGGACTGCCAGCCCCCGCATTGGATCGCCAGTTCTTCATCGTTCAGGAACGCGGATTTGATTGTATCGTTTATGCCGGTTAAATCAACCAATTCTTCATACGTCCAGGAATCAATAACGAACGATCCGGTATCCCTTTCGGCGGCCAGGGTTTCGCCTCCGTTCTTATCCACCGTGTAATTGAGCCATACCCCTTCCGGACCTTCGGGCATAGGGGTTTCCCGGCGGTTGATCCCCATAATTTTAATTTTCATACTATAAGCTCCCGGCAATTTCCGGCTTCTTCAAGATTCCAGCAGCCTGTTGCGGACCTTCGGTCTGACGGAGTTTGCAAGGTATAAATATTCATAATATTGAATATTTATACTATTTTATGCGCGAAACGCAACAAACTCCTAGGAACTCGTTCTTCCTCCGGATATACTAAGGTTGGTATTCAATGATTCGTAGTATATATTCTATTATGGAAATATCGAAATAGTAAAGGATATGTTGGCAGAGGATTATGATAGAGCTTGTCGCATTTCTGGGGAATCCGGGCGTCGAATATTCCCATACCCGGCATAACGCCGGGCGGCTTTTGGCCGAAAGGCTGCCTTTTTTTTCCCAATTAACCTGGCGGAAAAAATACAAAGGCCGTTACGCCGCCCTGGATGGGAACCGGTTGTCCGCCTTCTGTAAACCGGAAGCGCCGGCCGCTGCGGAGCGTCCCGCTACGGTTCATTTTCTTATGCCTGAAACGTACATGAACATTTCAGGCGAGGCAATACAGACGGCGGCTTCGTTTTTTAAGATACCCCCGGAGCGCATACTCTTGGCGCATGATGAACTGGAACTCCCCCTGGGAACCGCATCTATCAAGTTTTCCGGCGGACTTGGCGGGCATAACGGCCTTCGCTCCATGAACGCCTGCTTCGGAACCGCCGCTTTCTGGCGGTTCCGTATCGGCATAGGCCGTCCGGATCACCGGGACATTTCCGGCTGGGTACTGTCCGGATTTTCCGCCCGGGAAGAACCCATTATAGATCAGGTCCTTGCCGCTGGCGCCGCCGCCCTAACCGAAGCCCTGCTCCAGGGGCCCGGCGCCCTGTTGCCGGAATGGAACAAAAAGAAGATAGTAACACCACCATTGGCGTTGGATTGAGGAGATTGTATGCTAAAAGGACGGCATTTGGTAGAACCGGGGGATTTCAGCGTAGAAGAGCTGGAAGATCTGTTCAGACTGGCCGAACATATTGAAGAGGACGGAACCTATCTGAGGGATAGCTGCCGGGGTATGGTTCTGGCGACCCTATTCTTCGAGCCGAGTACCAGGACCCGATTGAGCTTCGAGGCGGCCATGCTGCGTTTAGGCGGAAGCTGCCTGGGCTTCGCTGAACCGGGTTCAAGCTCCGCCGCAAAAGGGGAAAGTCTGGCGGACACGATACGCATGGCCGCCTGTTATGCCGACGCGGTGGTCATGCGGAATCCCAAAGAAGGGGCCGCCCTTCTGGCTTCCCGGTATTCGGCTGTACCGGTTATTAACGCCGGCGACGGCGGCCATCATCATCCGACCCAGACATTGACGGATCTTCTGACCATCAGGCAACTCAAGAAAGGCGGGGATATCGATAGGGCCGGAGGCTCCCCATTTTCCGGCCTTACAGTGGGATGCTGCGGGGACCTTAAATTCGGCAGAACCGTTCACTCTTTGATCAAGGCCCTTTCCCGCTACCGGGATGTCAGATTCACGCTCATTTCTCCGGAAGAACTCAGAGTCCCTGAATACATCACCAGCGGCATCCTGAAAAAAGACGGCATAGCCTTTCAGGAAGCCAGCCGGCTTGAAACCGTCATGGGCGATTTGGATGTCCTGTATATGACCCGGGTTCAGCGGGAACGGTTTTTCAACGAGGAGGATTACATACGCCTTAAAGACAGCTACATCCTGACTATGGAAAAAATGCGGCTTGCCAGGAAGGACCTTATCGTTCTCCACCCCCTTCCGAGAGTAAACGAAATTGCCGTGGAAGTGGATGCGGATCCCCGGGCGAGTTACTTCAAACAGGCAAAATACGGTATGTATGTACGAATGGCCTTATTGGCCTCAATTTTAGGCGCGGCGTGAGGTTTAGCCATGTTGAATATAGCGAAAATCAAAAACGGTATCGTCATCGATCATATCAAAGCGGGACAAGGCATCAAAATTTTCAACTGGCTGGGGCTGGACAAAGCCGTGTACACGGTAGCTTTTGTGGTAAACGCCATATCGGAACGCCTGGGCCGTAAGGACATTATTAAAATTGACAACGATATTACTATTAACTTTGACATACTTAGTCTCATCGATCCCCATATCACGGTGAACGTCATTGAAGACGAAGAGGTTGCCGAAAAAATAAAACTTAAACTCCCCAAACGGGTAGAAAATGT
>JAIRSS010000039.1 GCA_031255315.1 Spirochaetaceae bacterium | reverse complement strand
ACGCTGAAGGAAAAGGGGTTCTCCAGCCTGCTTCACGATCTTCTGCTTACCCTGGCGGCGGCGATTGATTCCGATGAAGAACAGCAGCAACAGCTCGTTATGGAATGGCTCATTCTTTCGGAAAAGGATACCTACCGGCCTATGCTTGCTCGGCTGAAAAAGGAATACCCTGATCTGTACGCATTGCATAAAAAATTTTTTGATGAGGTGATGCGTATTTATAATCCGGAAAAAATGACGCGGGAACTGGATAAAAAACTGGATAAATTAAAAGCCCGTAACCCGGACTGGGACGATGATGACGACGATGACGAAAAATTTGAACCCCTGCGCCGGGCGGAACCGAAGGTCGGACGCAACGACCCCTGTCCCTGCGGTTCAGGAAAAAAATACAAGAAGTGCTGCGGCGCGTAACCGGTCCCTGCTCACGGAGGCGAAACGCCCTGACCAGCGCGGGTCCGCCCTGCTCCGCCACGCCCGTCTGGGTTACGGGGACAGTAAGACCCTCTACATAGCCGGAGGCTTCAACCTCAACCTGGAAAGCGCGGCGGGAATAGAACTTATTCCTGAAGCGTTGCTGCCTAGGGGTTCCCAGGTTGGTAACAGCGCCCTGGGAGCGCCGTAAAATTGCTCCTCAATTCTGACCATGAATAAACACTGTATCAAATGAGGCTTTCCCAAAACTGTATGCGCAGCGCACAGTTTTGGGAAAGGCCAAAATTATCGGCCAATCGGAAGGATTCCAGCTTCCCGCGGACAAGTATTTCAGCGAATATTTTAGATTAGTCTATGAAAGAGTATTGATTTATCCATCCCCAAACCACCGCCAGGGCAGTATGATATTCTCATTGATGGAGGATACCTATGATAACAGTGCGGGATATTCGTGTGGAATACCGGACAAATCCGGTTGATGTCGCTACCGGTACGCCCCGGTTTAGCTGGAAAATCGAATCCGGCGGTCGGGGGGTTACACAAAGCGCCTACGCGCTGGAGCTTGCGTCGGACGGGACCTTTGGTTCACCGCTCTGGCAAAGCGGGAAAGTCCAGTCCCGGGAATCCCACCTGGTACGGTACGGCGCGGCGTCAGGGGCTCTGCCCTTGGAGTCGTCGAAGAAGTATTTTTGGCGGGTAAAGATATGGGACAATCAGGAGACGGAAAGTCCCTGGAGCGAAACCGCTTTTTTTGAAACCACCCTGCTTACGTCCGGTGAATGGAAAGCCGTGTTTATTAGCGCCGAGGGAAAAGACGCCGGGGCGTCTTCCGCAGGCGCCCTGTTGCGGAAGGAATTTGTCCTGTCCGCCGGCATCAAGTCCGCCCGGCTCTATGCCAGCGCCAAGGGATTATACCGGGCTGTGGTGAACGGCCGCCGGGCGGGGGACGGGGTGCTGTCCCCGGGCTGGACCGAATATAACCGGCGGATCCTCTTTCAAACCTATGAGGTAACGGACCTGATGGCCCCCGGAGTGAATGTTCTGGGACTGATGGTTGGACCGGGCTGGTACAAGGGAGACCTTGCCGGCTGGGTGGGCAAGCGGAACGTTTTCGGAAAACAGACCGCGGTGATCGCCCAACTACGGGTGGAGTACGAGGACGGCAAGGTGGAGATTATCCCCACCGACGCAAGCTGGCAGGGATCGCTGGGCCCGGTGCTGTATTCGGAGATCTACCACGGTGAAACCTACGACGCCCGGCTGGAACAGCCCGGCTGGGACCAGCCGCACAGTGCCGCAGCCGGGTGGAAGCCCGTTACTGTTGAAAGCGCTGATACGGGGATTCTCCGGCCCCAGGACGGCCCCCTGGTGAAGGAGCAGGAGGTCCTTAAACCCCGTTTTTTTTTCACCACACCCCGGGGGGAGCGGGTAATCGACTTTGGCCAGAACATATCCGGGTGGGTGCGTTTTAAGGTTCAGGGCAGCGCCGGGGATCGGGTGACGATCCGCCACGCCGAAACCCTGGACGCAGCGGGGAATTTTTATACCGAAAACCTGCGGAGCGCCCGGCAAACTATACAATACACCCTCAAGGGCGGCGAAGTTGAAACCTACAGCCCGCTTTTCACCTTCCAGGGTTTCCGGTACATTGCCGTGGATGAGTACCCCGGCGTGGTGGATAAGGATAATTTTGAGGCGGTCGCCATCTATTCGGATATGCGTTCCGCCGGGGAGTTTTCCTGTTCCTATCCGAAACTCAACCAATTCATCAGCAATGTCCGCTGGAGCATGAAGGACAATTTTGTGGATATTCCCACGGACTGCCCCCAGCGGGACGAGCGGCTGGGTTGGACCGGGGATGCGGAGATATTCTGCCGGGCCGCCGCGTATTTTATGGAGACCGCCCCTTTCTTCAAAAAATGGCTTCGGGACCTGGCCCTAAGCCAGCTCCCCGACGGTCAGGTTCCCCATGTGGTGCCCGATGTCCTTAAAGAAACCATCGGCAAGGATGACAAGATAACCCAGGAGGCGGGGGCCTGCGCCTGGGCGGACGCGGCGGTGATCATCCCCTGGAACATCTACACCTATTTCGGGGACCGGGAAATCCTGGAGGAACAGTACCCTTCCATGAAAAAATGGGTCGAATATATCCGCGGGGTGGCCCAGGACGGGCTTTTGTTTAACACGGGCTTCCATTTTGGTGATTGGGTTGCCCTGGACGCCAAAGAGGGGAGCTACTTCGGCGCTACGCCCAACGATCTGACCGCCACCGCCTTTTACGCCTACTCGGCGTTCCTCCTCTCCCAAGCCGCGTCTGTCCTCGGCAAAGGTGAAGACGCGGCCTGCTACCGGAAACTGCGGGAGGACATCGGGGAAGCCTATGGGAAGGAATTTTTCACCCCCTCGGGGCGGCTTGCCGTCCGTACCCAGACCGCCCACATCCTTTCCCTGGCCTTTGACCTTGTTCCGGAGCTTTATAAGCGGCGTACCGTGGATACCTTAGTCGCCCTGATCGCGGAACAGCGCAACCATTTGACCACCGGATTTGTGGGTACCCCCTTTGTATGCCAGGTCCTGGCGGATAACGGACATGCCGATCTGGCCTACGAGCTTCTTTTGAAGGAAGATTTTCCCTCCTGGCTCTACCAGGTGACCAAGGGGGCTACCACGGTTTGGGAACACTGGGACGGCTTAAAGCCCGACGGGACCATGTGGAGCCCGGACATGAATTCCTTCAACCACTACGCCTATGGCGCGGTGAGCGATTGGGTGTTCAGCGCCCTGGGCGGGCTGGACACGGACAGGGAAAAACCCGCCTTTGCCCGGAGCATCCTCCGGCCCTGTCCCGGCGGCGGCATCACCTGGGCGGAAACAAGCTACGAATCGGTCTACGGCCGCGTCGCCCTGCGCTGGGAGATACGGGAGGGCAGCTTCTATCTGACCACTACCGTGCCGGTAAATACCGAGGCGGAACTCACCCTGCCCGGAGCGGAGCCGGGGACCATCGGTGATGTGGCTTTCGCGCCGGCAAAAGGCGGGGCCGTCGCGGTTTTGGGATCCGGGAGCTATGCCTTTGAGTACCCCTGGGAGGGGTAGTGCTGTCAGCAAGTTAAGAAGAAAATTTTAAACATTACATGAAGTAAAGGGCAAAATTCCTGCGGGGTGAGTCGTTTTAAGGGTCCCCCGCAACCCGGATCAGGTTGTATTGAGCCGTATGTAATCAGACGGCGATTGTCCTGTCATGGACCGGAAGACCCGGCTGAAATAAAACTGATCCGTAAAGCCGGACATGGCGGCGGCGTCCTTGACGAGGGCGTCTTTACGCAGCAGATAGTCCTTGGCCTTTTCTATTCTCAGGGAGGTCAGATAATTGATGAAGGAAAGGCCGGTATATTTTCTGAAAAGACGGCTCATATAGGTTTGGGAGATTCCAAAATGCCGGCACAGGGATTGCAGGTTTAAGGGTTCGTTCACATGGGCGTCCAGGTATTCCCGGATAAGGGCGAAAAATTCAGGGGTGTCGACCTTGTTGATCCGTTGTCCGGAACCAGGGAGTATTTTTTCAAGAATAAAAAGCAGGCTCTCCCGGAGCTCCTCACAGGAAGCGGCGTAAAAAAACGCGTCCTCGAGCATAAATTCAAACCCCTCCTCCCCGGCGGGATTTTCAAATTCCTGACGCAGGGTCTCAAAGACAGGCCGCAGCATTTCTTCGATATATAATTGGGGCTGCCCCTGGGCTTCCCATTTCTTCACCTGATCCAATACCAGGGTTCGGATAAACTCGATTTTATGTTCCTTGAGGTAATAGCCCAGCCCTTGTCTGAGTTCCCCGTCAGGAGGAGGGTACGCAATGGTATGTTTCCTATTCCGTCCCCCCACGGAAATAAACTGGGTCTTTCCTATTACCAAACGCCGGTCCAGGACGGCATACAAGGCGTTTATTATCCCCGGCAGTTCCTCAATGGGAAAAACGTCGTACCACACCACAGTGGTGGTATACCCCGGTACGTCCCGGTGCAGCCACTGTACCCCTTCTAAAACCGGCGGCGACAACATGGCGTCCCCGGCCTCAAGATGGAGGCTCTCCATTTCATCCCGTCCGTATATATCAATAGTCTCTCCGTCAACGCGGCATTGGGTATGGAACATATTACGGCGAAACCGTCCGGGCAGACCGTTTTTTCTGCTGATCGCTACGGTATATTCCGGGGCGCGGAAGTGTTTTTTCAGGGTCTCCCGGTCAGGATGTCTATCGGTGAGGAGGGACCGTTCATTCGTAATGAGAGAATGAAGCAGGGGCAGCAGCCGATCGGCTTTGGTCTCGTTGAGGAGGGGGATAACCCGGTTCAGGGCGGCCGTCAGTGTCTGGGGACTTATGGGTTTGAGAAGATAATCCACAGCTCTGTGCTTGAGGGCGGTCCGGGCATATTCGAAATCCTGGTACCCCGAGAGGATCATGGTTTTTACCTGGGGCATCTCCTCGTGGAGGCAGGTGATCAATTCCAGGCCGTCCATGATGGGCATCCGTATATCGGTAAGGAGCAGATCCGGAATGTACTGCCTGGCCAGGGCAAGCCCCGCGGCCCCGTTGTCCCCGCCGCCGATGATTTCAAATTGGGGGCAGTAGAGCCGGACGATGTCGTGGATGTTTTCCGCCGCCGCGGGTTCATCCTCCACTAGGATTATCCGGTACATGCCTAAGCTTCCGGCCCTACCGGCTCCGGCAGCCGGAGGTTCCGGACGGCCGCCGCGGGTTTTTTCTCAAAACCCGTTTCAAAAGACTTCCATGTCCTGGAACTGGCGCCGATGGTAACCACCGCTCCCGAACCGGTATTGGAAAGCCGGAAGATCACATCGTCCCCGAATAAGATCAAAAACCGGGTGTATATGTTGAGCAGCCCCATCCCCCCGAAATCCAAATTTAAATTCGCCTCCCCAACCTTGGTTTTTATCTCCACCATCCGTTCTTCCAGGGCGGTCTTTTCGGCCTCGGAAAATCCCCCGCCCGAGTCCCGTACCTCCACATACCAGTAAGCGTCCGCTGTCCAGCCCCGGACCGACAGGGTCATGATCCGGGGGGAATTTTTAAACCCATGGGTAATGGAATTTTCGATAAACTGCTGCAGTACGATCTTGGGGATCCGCTGTTCCAAAACCGTTTCTTCCACCTCTATGAAATATTCCAGTTTATCCCGGTATCTGGTTTTGAGAAGGTAGAGGTAGTCCTCCATATAGTCCAGCTCTTCCCGGATGCTTACCAGCCGCTGGCTGGTTCCCGCGGCATACCGGAGCATGGAGGCGAGTTTTTCGCAGATGCCGCAGATCTCTTCGTCATGATTGATCACCCCCCGGTGGGATATAACGTTCAGGACATTGTAGATAAAGTGGGGATTAACCTGGGCCTGGAGGGCGTCGAATTCCGCCTGGAGGTGGAGCAGGCTCATCTGTTCTTCCTGACGGCGGGCATGGCTCAACCGTTTCAGCAGTTGGTTGTAACTGTCGCAAAGCTGGACAAATTCATCATCGGTGTATTCGATGACCACATCGCAATCGAGGTTTTCCAGATTGGTTTGTTCTATCCGGGTGATAAGCTGCC
>JAIRSS010000270.1 GCA_031255315.1 Spirochaetaceae bacterium | reverse complement strand
GGTCATTCTTAAGGGGCTTACGTTTTTCGAGCCTGTTGTCCTGCGGAGTACCGGCGCGGTTGTTTCAGGCGCGGCGCTTGCCCTGCTCAATCCGGAGGACTTTTTTGAACAATAAGCCGTTTGTCTTCCTGGCCGCCTCCGCCCTGGTTCTCCTTGCCGCCCTCAGCATTCCGCCGCTCTTGCTCAGGAAGCATCCGGCCCGGAATCTGCTCCTGGTAAGCCCTATAGAGGACGGCTCCGCTGTGCTTGATCCGCACAAGCTCAGGGAAATTGCCGGGGATGCCTTTCTTTTAACCTACGAAGCCAGGCGGCAGGCTCAAGTTAAAACCGCCTATGCCCAGATGCCGGTTACGCTTATTGGAACCAACAGCCTGTATCCGGCCCTGACCTTGCATCCCATGCTGGCCGGCGGGTTTTTTACCGATGCGGCGGAAAAGGGGAGAAAGCGCGAGGCGGTCCTGAACCGCGCCGCCGCGTTCCGGCTCTTCGGCGGGGAAGCTGTGGCCGGAAACGTCCTTGCGATAGAAGGCGCTCCGTGGCTGGTAACCGGCGTTATGGACGATGGGGAAGAGGACAGCCCCCGTGTGTATATCCCGGCCGCAAGCGCCGGGGAAGGCCCCCGCTCCCTTGTGGTGCTTCTGGGCCGGGGCGTTGACGCGGCGCGTGTTAAGAACATCCTTATGCCCCTAGGCGTCAATGAAACAAGCCATGTTTTCTTTGATCTCTCCGAAGCGGTCCGAGCCTATGGGGAACGCTTTACCCTGGCGCTGCGGGTTTTTATCTGCGCCCTCTTTTGGGGCTTTGCCCGGAGACGGGCCGTGGTTCTCAAAACCCGTGTTTCAGCCCTTCACGCCTATTTGAAACACGCCTACATCGGCGAACTGCTCCGCCGCCTTTTGCGGGAACCGGCGGGGAACCTGTCCCGCTTTGCCTTGACGGTACTGGGCCTTACGGGGGGAGCGGGGTTTTGTTTTGCCCTTCTCGCGCAGGTTCCGGCCCTGTGCCTGAGATGGAAGGAGATGCCGTCCATTACTGCGATACTGGGAAAGGGCGATTTCCCGGCGTTAAGCGCCCCCCTTTTGGAGGGGTACTATCCTGATACCCTCGCCTTTGCCCTGTGCCTGAGCGCCGGTGTGTTGAGGGTTTGGTTTGACAGGGCGTAGCCGTGCGGGGGTATAGGGGTCTGTCCCCATGGGGACAGACCTCGCCCGTGCCGTTGTCTGACGGCGTTGTGGAGGAAGCTTGTGTCAGTGATTCCGCGCGGATCTGGGCCGGGTTTGAGGGCTTAGCCGGGCGAAGGCGGGGATCGGGCGGGGTTTTGGGGTGAAAATCCGGATTTTGCCGGGTTCTCCGCCGCCGGGGGGCTGACCCCATCTGGCGGCTGACCTCCGAAAGACAGCACTCCCGTCTCAGCCGCCGCCTCCACCGCCGCCCAATCCAGCTCCGCGACCCCTTCCGGCGGCTCCCCTTCCAGCACCCGCGACCACTCCCGGTCCCCCCAGACGTGCCCCATCCTATCCGCACGCCGATTGAAGCGCACCACAAACGTCTGCGTCACCCACTGCATAATCGCGGGAAGCTGCAACCCATCGGCAGGCTTAATGTAACGTGAGTTCGACGAAAAAAACCCATGTTCAATACTGTCATTGCGAGCGGAGCGAAGCAATCCAGACAGGGGCAGCTTCGCGCTGGATTGCTTCGTCGCTTCGCTCCTCGCAATGACACGAGTTACATTGAGGCATAAAGTAACAGGATGACAGGTACGCTTTATTCCTGTCGAACTTACGTTACATAATATGGCAACTGTTCAGCCGCAGGGGATTAGGGCATTTCTATCGCCTGATCCAGGGACTGGTTGCGCAGTTGGGCCGAGGCCCTGTTCCGCCATTCACCGGCGTCGGCGCGGCGGGAAAGGAAGGTCCAGAAATCGCGGGCCGGCGCGGTCTTCCCGTTGCCGTAAAGAGCCGTGCCGAGATAATACATCATCTTATAATAATCTATCTCCTGAAAATAAGCGGCAAGGGCGGGCTGCGCGGCAAGTTCATTTAAAAGATTATCCAGGGTGGTAAAAGTATAATCAAAACGCCGCCGGATAATTTCATCGATAAAAATCGAATTCTGAATCAAAAACACAAACATTAAATGTTCCGCCGCGTGAACATAGCGGCTCGACGCATAATAATAGTAGCCCAGCAGTTCGTGCGCACGCAGCGTTTTCGGATTGTTGTAACGATACAGGGTAAGAAAGCGGTTTATGCGGTCCTTCTCGCCGGGATTTTCCAGGGTGCGGGTCATGGCGGCGCGGGCGAAAGCGTCCCCGCTTTGTTCCCACAGGGTGTCTTCTTTAAGTATTTCCAGGAGCCGCGCTTCCATGTCGTTGTATTCCTGCCGGACACGGTGTATATCCGCCATTTTGTATACTATTTCCGTTCCGACGACCGGCCCCGCAAGAGTGTCCCGCTGTTCGTATGCTTTCCGGTACTGTGTGAGCGCGATGCCGAGTTCGCCTTCGGCACGGTAAGTTTCGCCAATCCAGTATTCCGCTTCCGGGTAACTCTTGAGCTGTTTAAGCACGTCAAGGACCCTGTAGGCCGAATTGTCAAGGCTCTCCCTGCCCGCGCGGTAATAAACTTC
>JAIRSS010000234.1 GCA_031255315.1 Spirochaetaceae bacterium | reverse complement strand
TATTTCAATCCACTGATAATAAGTCCGGGGCGTTGTTTTGAACGCCTCTCCCAGTTCCTTGAATGTGTGTCCGGCTTGCTTGAAAGCAACCGCCGCTTTTCGGTAATCCGCACTGTATGCCATATCAGCATTATCGGATGATCCTGTGAAAAACTTGATACTTGTTAGCGCAATGCGCTATATCATATTTTCATATTATTGTCAAGAAAAATGTAAGAAAATGGCGCATAACACTGAATAAATGCCCCCTTTAAGGGGCTTCCTCAAGCCACCGGCTATGCCGGTGGTCTTTGACTCCCCTACAAACCGCCAAAGCAGGCCATAAATGGTGGTTTCTGCGGCACAACGTGACATAAAAACCAACAAGCCCAACAAACGCCTACCGGTAGACGGCAAGGGCGGTATTGTATATATCCTCAATAAGCCTCAAGCCCCCCGGTAGCCCACGTATCCCGCAGCCATGACGAGCCGGTAGGGGGACGGCAGAGTCGCGGAAAGGAAATCACAGCCTTTTTGCCGGGTCAGGTCCTTGTCCCAGCCGCTGCCGATGATAAGCCCCCGGCAGCCCCGTCAGGGGAAAAGTCAACACCCTGGTCTTCCCCGATCTGGGGGCGGGCAACATTGGGTACAAATTAGTCCAGCGCCTGGGTAAAGCCGAAGCCTTCGGCCCCTTCCTCCAGGGCTTTGCCAAGCCCGTCAGCGACCTTTCACGGGGCGCGTCGGTGGAGGACATCGTCGTTACCGCGGCGGTTACGCTGGCGCGGGTTAAGTAAGCCCGGGCTGAAAAACCGTTGATTCCAGAGGCTGTCCCAAAACGTCATGTTTTAAGACGGCCTCTTTTCATTCCCCTACAAACCGCCAAAGCAGGCTATAAATGGTGGTTTTTGCGGTACAATGTGACGTAAAATCAACAAGCCCAACAAACGCCTACCGGTAGGCAGCAAGGGCGGTATTGTATATATCCTCAATAAGCCTCAAGCCCCCCCGGTAGCCCGCGTATCCCGCAGCCATGACGAGCCGGTAGGGGGACGGCAGAGCCGCGGAAAGGAAATCACAGCCTTTTTGCCGGGCCAGGTCCTTGTCCCAGCCGCTGCCGATGATAAGCCCCCGGCCTTCATGGTTCGCCTGGAGTATTGCTGCCTGGGCAAGGCCCGCGTCGGGTTGAAACTCAACGGAGACCTTCCATTTAGCGGAAAACCCGGCGGCGGTTTCCTGTATCGGCTTTTGGAACAGTTCGGGAGTGTTGTCGGTAATAAAAAGCTCTTTGGGAACCAGACCGATCTCATTGAGCAGGAAGGCGGTCATGCCCAGCACATAACTGGCGTCGTGGAGGATATGCAGGTACGAAGGCAGGCCGTACCGGAATTCCAGCAGGAACGCGGCGAGATCGTCGATTTCCTCGTAGAAAACCTGGTCTTCCCGCCGGATAAACGCCTCAACCCGGCTGTAGTCAAGCTCCGCGCCCCGGGCGCCGGCGTACTCCGCAAGTTCCCGGAGAAACCGGGCGGTCTCGTTGCCGCCAATGGGGAGGTAGGGAAACTGATAGAAGGGCTGGCCCCGGGTTTTTTCCAGGTATTCGACAATGGGCAGGCCGAACCAGGGGGAAACAAGAACGTTGAAGGCCGCTTTGGGGATTTCCTTCCATTCCTCAACGCCCCGGGAGCGCGGGCCGAAGAGAATATTAACCCGCAGCCCTATCCCTTCAATCAGACGCTTCAATTCTTCCAGGTTGCCCTTCCAAAACTGATCCTGATAGGGAACGGACGCGAAAAGATTGACAAGGTTTTTATCCGTTTCCTGGCCGGCCGGGACGAAGCGTTCCACGTATTGCTTCAAAACCGCCATAACGATTTCGCTGTGAGCCTCATAGTTGCTGTACTTGAAGCCCGGCGTGTCGGCGAAAACGATGGGGTGTCCCGCGTTGGCGAATTCTTTTACCACCCGGCTTACATCGTCCCCGACAATGGCGGAGGTACAACCGGGCAGCACCACCTGGAGATCGCTTTTCAGCACCCGGTAGGAATTCCGGATGAGTTCGGCCAATTTGGATTCCCCCCCAAACACCACGTCCGTCTCGGTAAAGTTGGTACACGGCGCGGTGCTGCCCCCGAAGCAGCCGTAGGACCGTTCAAAAAAACCGGAAGCCATCTGGCCGCAGCCCGGCCCTGAATGGAGGATGGGAACCGCGTGAGGGATGGCCGCTACCGTCTGCATGGCCCCGATAGCGCACATATAGCGCTGCTGCTCAATATGACGCGACTTCGCCATGAACGCCGTCTCCCAGGAAAGCAAAGGGGTCTTGGGCAAGCCACCATTCCGTATAGGGATTAACGGTGTGCTTTTCAAGGTTCTTTACAAATTCGTCGTTTTCTATCGTCTCCCGGATACGGTTTCCGTACTTGACGATGCCTTCATAACCCATGCCGAAATGCTCGTCCCCGATTAAAAGAGAAGGGATGCCGTACTTCGCGCCCCACAGGGTCATGCCCCCGTGCCGGGCAAGGAGGATGCCGGGCCTGAGCTTGTTGAGAATATTCGCCAGTTCAAACTCCTGCTTATTACAGACGTTGTACCCCGGAATCTCGTTGGCGTAATCGTTGACCACGTTTCGCAGCGTATCGGCGGATTCCGCGCCGTTGTCGTAGAGCGGATCATGGTGAAAGACCGCCGCTCCCAGGGGCCGCATCCCCAATTCCTGAAGCAGGCCCAGGAGGGCGTGGCCGTGGGCCGCGCCGGCGGTAACATAGGCGGTCTTGCCGGACAACTGGTCCCGCAGCTTTTCTATCTCAGGCAGCCAGCGTTCCCGCTCTTCCCGCAGAAAAACCTCCACCGCTTCTTCCCGGCCCGTCATACGGCCCAACTCCCGGAACCACCGTTCGGTCTGGGCCGCGCCGTAGGGAGGGGATGTCTTGATTTCCGGCACGCCGAATTCCTGTTCCAGGGCGGCCCCCAGGTACGACCCCAGGGTCGGGCAAATCTGGATGGTAAGGGCGGCTTCGGAAGACGAGGCGATTTGGGCGACCGTCGCGTAGGGGGTAAGGTAATTCGCCCGCAGGCCCAGGCGTTTAAACCACCCGGTAAAAACATCGGCCCCCCAAAAGTTGACGATGTTTACCAGGTCTTCCCTCTTTTTTACCGGCGCTTTGATCAGTTTCCGGGCAACGCCGTGGTAGCCTGAATCAAAGCCGCTGGTCCATATCTTTGAGCGGAAACCTTCGCAGAACACCGCTCCTACCGGGACGCCCAGTTCTTCTTCCGCTTCACCGGCGACGCCTTCCACATCGTCCCCGATAATGCCGGACGCGCAGGTGGTTATCACAAAGATCGCCGCCGGTTTCACCCGGCGGTACACGTCCCGGATCGCCGCGGCAAGTTTCTCCCCCGCGCCGTACACCGTATCCCGCTCGGTTATGTTGGTCGTAAAAATACGGCGCTGTTCCGGCGCGTACACCTTCCGGTGTACGCCGTTTACCTGGTAGGTGAACGCGAATTCGTGGAGGCAGCCCGCGCAGCCGACCGGCCCGTGGCTTATCACCGCTGCGTCGCGGATCAGAATCAGTGTACAGGCGGCGTTAGATGTGGAACACCCCATGCACTGGCTGAACGACCGGCTTTGGTCCCGCAGGGTTCCCCGCCGGGCGCAACGCACCAGGTCTCCGGCGCTCCCCGCGTAGCCGGTTATGGACCCCAGCCGGGTTTCCCGTATCTGGACGTGCCCGGCCTTCAAATTAATTTCACTCATAATTCCCTCATAGTATTGATACATGTATATAAACGACCGCCGCCTAACGACGGCGGGAAAAGCGCCAAATCTGTCCCGGAGTCTTCTAAAATACCGGCCGCTTCATCAAATTCCCGTATGTTCACAGCCGTCTCCTTCCGCCTTCAAGTATGCGTCCTGTGGGACCGGGCAAAAGCCTGGTCAAGATCCGCGATAAGGTCCTCCGCATCCTCCAGCCCCGCGGAAATACGGATAAGGTTGGGCGGAATATCCGCAAAGCGCTGTTCTTCCTCCGTCAGTTCCCCGTGCGTGGTTCTGGGGGGATTGACGATGAGCGTCCGGGCGTCTCCCACGTTCACGTGGTAACTCAGCAGTTCAATGGCGTTGAGGAACGCGGCAATCCGCTTCACGCTTCCCTTAAACCCAAAGGACAGTACCGAACCGGGGCCTTTGGGAAAGTATTTTTGCGCCAGCCGGTGGTTGGGATCGGACTTCAGGCCCGGATATTTGACCCATTCCACCAGGGGATGCGTTTCCAGGTATTCCGCGATTCTCTGGGCGGTCGCGACCTGCTTTGCCGCCCGTTCCGAAAGGGTCTCAAGGCCGATAAGGGCAAGATAGGCGTCGAAGGGGCCTAACGCCGCGCCGAAGTAGTTCAGGTACACCAGGCGCAT
>JAIRSS010000236.1 GCA_031255315.1 Spirochaetaceae bacterium | reverse complement strand
TTCCGGGGTTTTACCGCAGACCCGTGTTCTAGCCCAGCCCGATATTCCGATAAGGCGGGAAAGCGCGTCCTCTACCGCGTCCGCAGCCGCCGCCGGAGCATGGACAAAATACCGGCCCCTCGCGGGGTTCACCGTCGCCCCAGCGCCCCGGAGAAGGGCTGTCAGATTACGCAGAAGGACTCGTTCAAATTCCCGCCTGTTCCCCCCCTTAAGGGTGAGTTCGCCGGGTTTCAATAAATAGGTAACGGGCAACCCGCGTGTGTTTTCCATGCCGTGGCTTCCATTTCAATTTCAATTACAAGCCCGGAGCGCCATTCAAAGCGTCCGCAGGATCTTAGGGATTTCCTCTAGTAACGCCGCAATATCTTCCATAGAGGTCTGCCAGCCCTGGGAAATCCGTATTCCCTCGAAGGCCGCAGCCGCATCCACCCCCATTGCGGCTAAAACGGGTCTATCCCGTCCACCGGAGGAACAGGCGGAACCGGTAGACACCGCGAAGCCCGCATCGTCCAGGGACCGGACCATCACCTCCCCGGGGACGCCCCGGAAAGCCGCCTGGAGTATGTACGGGGAAAACCGGCGGTCCTCCGCTTCCCGGTCCGGGGGGATCAGGGTACACCGGGGCAGGGCTTTGAGGCCGGTTATCAAAACCTTCCACCGGGCCGCGGCCTGTCCGTACCCGGCAACGACGGTTTCCCGGCGGGCCCGGCGTTCCAGACATTCCGCCAGAGCTAGCGCGCCTGCGGTATTTTCCGTTCCCGGACGGATGCGCCCTTCCTGGCCGCCTCCGGCGCACAGGGCTTCCAGCGGCTTCCGCAAGTAAAGAAGACCTATTCCCCGGGGCCCCCCCAGTTTATGCGCGCTTACCGAGGCGGAGTCCACATCCCAGGCGCGGAGGTCCACCGGCGTCTTCCCCGCCGCCTGAACCAGATCGCTATGGAAATGGAGCGGCGGACCGGAGGGCTTCCGCAATACCGCCGCCAGGCGCGGCATATCCATTACCGCGCCGGTTTCGTTGTTTACCGCCATGATTGCCGCAAACCGGGGATCTTCCGCCTTTTTCAGGGCCGCTTCCAGGGTTTTCTCCGACACCCGTCCGTCCCGCTCTACGCCGATGGGGGTAAGCGGCTTTCCCAGGCGCTCCAGGACCGCGGCGTTTTCCCGGACTGAAGGATGCTCTACGGAGGACACGAGGAGGCCGCCGACGCCGGGACGGTTCCGTCTGAGGAGCAGGGAGTGCAGGACGATGGCGTTTGATTCGGTTCCCCCGGAAGTAAAGAAAATCTCTTCAGGCGCGGCCCCCAGGACGGCGGCGCACCGGCGGCGGGCGTCTTCCAGGGCGGCCCGGGCCTCCCGTCCTTCCTGGTGTCTGGAAGAAGGATTCCCGAAAGGAAAATCTTTTGAAGGAAAAACATCAGGGACCGCCGTAGCAGCCCAGTCAAAGTAATACCGGCATTTCATAGGAGAAAACGCTCAGGAAGGGGAGGAATCTCGCCGTACCATCTTCCCCCTATACACAAAGTGAACGATTGTAAAAAAAGCAACGGCTATGCCGTAGGAGAATCCCAGGAACGTCAAAGAAACGATCTGGCGGCTGCGAAACTGGATCGCGAAAAACACCAGTATTCCCAGAGTTATCTGCAAACCATAGAGCAACCCATCAATGCCCCACGAGGAACACCCTAAATACATCAATTTATGATGGATATGCGATTTATCGGGACTATCGACCGGCCGCTTGTCCCTAATGCGGCGCCACACGGCGGCAACCATGTCCAGGATGGGGATGAGAAGCAGGGCGGCGGCGTACGGAATGGGAAGGCTCAACCGGACGGCGCCTTGATCAAGGAGGGGCAGTACCGCCAGGGTAAATCCCAGGAATTGGCTTCCCCCGTCGCCCATGAATATCTTTGCGTGGGGGACGGGCAGGTTAAAAACCAGAAATCCGCCGACAGACGCGGCCAGGCAGACGCAGAAAAGGATGAGCGAACCGCTGCCAGTAAAGGAAGCAAAAATAACGGCGTAGGTTACGGCGATAATGGCCGAGACGCCTCCGGCTAGGCCGTCAACACCGTCAATGAAGTTGATGGCGTTGGTCAGGCCCACAACCCACAGGAAGGAAAGGGGCAGCTTGAGCCAGCCCAGCATCCAGAAATTATCATCAAAAAAAACTAAATGCTGGAACCTATACAGAGGGGCAATAACCAGGACGCCCGCGATACATTGGATGCCCAATTTAGTCTTGGAAGCCAGGGTATGAAAATCGTCAAGGACGCCGCATACCAGGATAATACACATGCCGATAAATACCGAAACAAACCGGATTCCCAGATGAATTTCCGCTCGCACAAAGACGAGAAGCAGAGAAACGACAATAAACACGGCGGAAAACCCTACCCCCCCCAAACGGGGGACGTCGCCGGTGTGGATTTTCCGGTCGTCAATTTTGTCATACCACGAGTTTTTATGGGATATGCGGCATATCATCCATACAGCCGTAAGTGAGAATACAAAAGAAATAACACCAACGCCAATAACCTCTGTCATGCCCGCTCCAAACAATGATTAGCTCAAAATAACGGCTGCTAATATACCATAACTGTTAAAGATGATAATTACGAGTACCCGCTAGATATAAAAATTTACTCCCGAAGAATTTGAGACACTTTAGCATAA
The DNA here is from genome assembly GCA_031255315.1 of Spirochaetaceae bacterium. The sequence goes on along the minus strand of JAIRSS010000236.1, from coordinate 13,845 downwards.
ATCATAGAAAAAATGCCGATAAAAAGCAAGACATCGGGCTGCCGCCTTAGAAAATAGTACCCAGTGTACGTTCAATGAAACTCCAAATGAGAAGAGGCGGCGGCGTCAACAGGCTGATCCTGAAAGCCGCGTCCGTTTACCGTTCAGGAGGCCCGCATGAAACCGCGGCCCTGGGTTACATCCGCGCAATGGCGGTATACATATCCACCACGGTTGGTATGATCGCGTCGTTAAAGTCGTATTCGGCGGTATGAATACCCGGACGGCCTTCACCGCCGCCCACCCAGAAAAACGCCCCCCGGGTGTGCCGGGTAAAACAGCCGAAATCCTCCGAGCCCAGGGCGGGCTTGTCCCCTTCCCCCAGGGCAAGCCCTAATTCCCGCGCCGCCCTGCGCACTTTATCATTGCTTGTTTTATGGCTGGCTGTGGCAAAAAACCGGTCGCGCCAGGCAACGCGGTATTCAAGTCCGTACTGTTCGGCCTGTTCTTTGATTTTCTCCGTTAGTTTTTGCTTCAGCGTTTCCAATTCATCATCATACTCGCCCCGGATGGTAAGCAGCAGGCGGCCTTCGCTGGCCGACATGCCGAAGGCTTCCTCGCCAACGTCTATGCAGATTACGGTGCACATCACCAGACCCGTGTATCCCGCCGGATCCGTACAAGCGGGGATGCTCCGTATAATCTCCGCAACGGCAAAGGCGGGGTTGCGCCCGGCTTCCGGCTGGCTGGCGTGGCAGGGAATCCCCTTCAACCAGATGATCATGCCCGTTGACGCGCAGCATATTGTGCCGTCCTTAACGCCGATGAGGTGTTCCGGAAGCCCCGGAACGTTGTGGTAGCCAAAAATCTCGGAGATTCCCGCTTCCTCCAGGAGGGGCGTACATTCCATCGCTCCCTCGCCGGTTTCCTCCGCGTGCTGAAACACGAAATAGATGGTTTTATCCGCGCCCTCCCGGTCAATTTCCAGGGCAAATGCGGCCAGACACGCGCTGTGTCCGTCATGCCCGCATTTATGGGAAACTCCGGGGAATTGGGAGCCATAGGGAAGCTCAATGGTTTCGTCCATGGGCAGCGCGTCAAAATCCGCCCGGAACGCTATGGCTGGTTTGTCCGCGCCGGCGCGGTATACCGCGTAAAACCAGCGCCCCCTGTCAACCACTTCCAGGGCGGTGTTCAGGGTCAGAAAATCAATCAGCCGCCGCTTCGTCCATTTTTCCCGGCAGGCTAACTCAGGATGCCGGTGCAGTTCATGGCGGAGTGTTACGGCGCGTTCAAAATCGTCTTTATTCATCATTTTCTTCCTTATTGTTCAGTTCTCTTCCACTTCACAGATTACGCCGCGTGAGTTGAACATGGCAATAGACGGAACACCAGGAAATATGGTCCGCAGATTACACGGATTTTACGGATTAAGAACGGCAATAAGCGCCTATACCCGCCGGTATGAGCGGGGCCGCCGGGCATTACGAGGGATCGGCAAATTGCCGGGCGAAGCAATCCAGGGTACTGGCGGAAAAACGCCGGATTGAGTATGGTGAGAACATTTGAGAACATTGAGGAGGCGTCATGTCCATCAAAAACCCGCAGCCCCAGGGAATACACCGGATTCTGCTCATTATTATTATGTATGGAACCGGACTGATCTTCGGGCTTCTGGAGAACATCAAGGGGGTTGCCTATCCCCTCATTAAAACCGAATTCGGCGTCTCCTATGAACAGCAGGGTGGATTCGTGGCCCTGCTTTCCTACAGCTATGTGTTCTTTTGCCTTATCGCCGGCGTTTTTTTAGGACGTTTCGGCGTTAAGCGCTCGCTGCTCTCCGGGTTTTTATGTTCTATCCTGGGGGCGCTGCTGGTTTACGTCATGCCCGGATATGTAACCATAGGGGCGGCGCTGTTCCTGGTTTACGCCGCATTTGGATTTTTCGAAGTGGGGATGAACGCCCTGGCCACCCAGCTGTTCACCGCCAAGGCGGCCCTTTTTATGAGCCTGCTTCACTTCTTCTACGGCGCGGGGGCAATCATCGGGCCAAAGGCGGCGGGATTCCTCATCAATACGGGAAAGTTCAGTTGGAGGCATGTCTACCTGTTTACCCTGCCCGTAGTCCTGGCCCTTTTCATTCCCGCCGTGATAACCCGGTTTCCCAAAGACGGCGGGGAAGGCGTTCCTTCCGCCCCGGACGGGGGAGCGGCGGGGGCGGAAAAAACCCTCTCCTTCCTGGGGGCGCTCAAGCTCCCGATGGTATGGCTTTTTTCGCTTATGCTGGGCCTTATGGAAGTGGTGGAATTCAGCTCCGCCAACTGGGGCGGACTCTATTTCCAGGATGTCTACGCCCTTGACCCCCGTACCGACGGCGCGGCGTTTATTTCGAACTTTTACCTGCTTTTTACGGTTTCCCGGCTGGTGAGCGGGTTTGCCATTGAAAAGATAGGCTATATGCGGAGCCTTTTCATTGCAAGTTTCGCCGCCGTATTCATCTATGCGCTGGGCTTCGGATTAGGCGCCAGGGGGATATGGGTGCTCCCGGCCCTGGGGTTTTTTATCGCCATTATGTGGCCGACGGTCATGGCGATGGCTATGAAGTTCTTTGGCAGCCAGGCCCCGGTGATTACCAGCGCCATCATCGTCCTTTCCGGCGCGATAAATTCCGGCGTACAATTCGTGGTGGGGCTGACCAACCGGCTTGCGGGAGCCGCCTGGGGATATCGCAGTTGTCTGGGGTATGCACTGATCTTAATCGCGGTGCTCTTCTTCCTGAACAGCCGTATGCGGGCGCGCGGCACATTGCCGGGAGAAGCAATCCAGTGACGCGAACGCACGTCTGGATTGCGCCGCCCGTTGACACGGGCTGAATTGAAGCATGACGGAACGCTATGAACGGATTGGGGCTGCGGACACAGCCTCCTCAAATTCGACGTCGCTTTCCGGCGGGTTAAGCTGAATGATCAGCCCCGCGTCCCGGCTGGCGGCGATTGCATCGGCGATAAAATCAACGGCGAAGACGCCGCCTGTGGGATAATTTCCTTCCAGGATGAGGCGGGACAGGGCGTCTTCCAGTTCTTTTTGAATGGTCCGGCGCAGGGGGCGGGCGCCGTATTTGGGGTCCCAGCCTTTTGCAATGAGAAACCGCCGGGCGGAGGAGGATATTCTGATGGCGAACCCCTGTTCGGCCAGACGTTGGGAGAGTTCCCCCAGTTGTATGTCCAGAATGGTTTCCATCTGTTGTTCATTGAGGGCGTGGAATACCACAATATCGTCCACCCGGTTGAGGAATTCGGGATTGAAAAGGCTGCGCAGTTCCGAAAGGGCGGCGGCCTGTATTTCTTCATTTTTCATGATCCCCATGCTGGTCCCAAAACCAAGCCGGGAATTCCGGGATATTTCCCGCGCTCCGGCGTTGCTGGTCATAATGATCACCGTATTTCTGAAATTCACCGAGTGCCCCAGGCTGTCCTTGAGTTCCCCTTCCTCAAGCACCTGAAGGAGCAGATTGAACACATCACGGTGGGCTTTTTCAATCTCGTCAAAGAGGACCACCCGGTAGGGATTCCTGCGTATTTTCTCCGTCAGAACGCCCCCCTCCTCATAGCCTATGTACCCCGGCGGCGCTCCGACAAGGCGTGATGCGTTATGCTTCTCCATGAAATCCGACATGTCAATGCGGACCAGAGCGTCCTCGGACCCAAAAAGATATGCGGCTAACCGTTTCGCCAGAAGGGTTTTTCCAACGCCCGTAGGCCCCAGGAAGATAAAAGACCCCAGGGGCCGCCGGGGAGAAGATATTCCCGACCGGGACCGTCTGATGGAGGAGGCGATACGGTTGACCGCGGCATCCTGGCCAATGACCGTCCGGTGAATCTCCTCCTCAAGGGAGAGAAGCCGCTGGGACTCCTGTTCTTCCAGATGCGCCACAGGGATGCCGGTTGTTTCGGACACCACCCGGCGGACATCGCCTTCGCTGACCTTTGCCCGCTCAGTACTGATCGCCAGCTCCCAGGCTTCCTTGACCTCTTCAAGGCGGGAACGGAGGCGCCGCACCCGGTCCCGGATTTCAGCGGCCCCCTCGTAATTCCGGGATAACACCAGGGCGCTCCGTTCTTTGGTTAAGGCCCGGATTTCCGCCTCGATCTCCGCGAGTCCCGGAGGCTGGACCGAACATTCCAGCCTCCGCATGGCTCCCGCCTCGTCCATGAGGTCTATCGCCTTGTCGGGCATAAAGCGGCCCGGAACATACCGCTGGGCAAGCCGGGCCGCGGCAATAACCGCCTCAGACGTATAGACTACCCGGTGATAACTCTCGTAACGGCTTTGAAGCCCCCGGAGTATATCAATAGTTTCATCCAAGGCCGGTTCCTCCACGACAACGGCCTGAAAACGCCGTTCCAAAGCGGCGTCTCTCTCAAAGCGTTTGCGGTACTCCGCCAGCGTAGTGGCTCCTATACACTGAACCTCCCCCCTGGACAGGGCGGGTTTCAGCATATTCGAAGCGTCCAGGGTTCCCTCCGCGCCGCCTGCGCCTATGACTGTATGAATCTCGTCAATAAAGAGAATAATATTCCGGACGCGGGAGATTTCCCGCATGATCTTCTTGAGGCGTTCTTCGAATTCACCCCGGTACTTGGTCCCCGCCACCACAGCGCCCATGTCCAGGGACAATATCCGCCGCCCCGCCAGGGCTTCCGGCGCATCCGGATGTGCAAGAAAGCAGGCAAGCCCTTCTACAATAGCGGTCTTCCCAACCCCCGGCTCGCCAACCAGGACCGGGTTGTTCTTGGTACGCCGGGTCAGGATACGAACCACCCGGTCTATTTCTTTGCGCCGTCCAATAAGGGGGTCCAGCTTCCCCGCTCCGGCAAGGGCGGTCAGATCCCGGGAGAATTCATCCAGCGCCCCAGTCATACTGGAGGAGTGGGAATTCCTTCCCCGCGCCGGGTGGTACGATTTAAAGTCTTCGCTCTTATAATTAGTCTGGTGAAACATATAGGTCTGAAACCCGTCAACGATCTGATGGTATTCTCCTTCCGGCTTGGAACTTTCGCCGCGGGTAAAGGTGGTTTGTACCACCACCCGGAACATATCCGTATCCACAGACCGCTGGCCCAGGTACATCTGAACCGGGGAATTCTGTTCCCCCATTGCGGCAAGCAGGATGTGTTCCGTACCTATATAATCATTCGCCAGGGTCTGAGCTTCAACGGCGGCGGTTTCCAGCAAGGCCCTGGTCCGCTTTGAAGGGGGCACATCCCCAAATATCAGGGAACCATGCCTCCGGGGGAACGCGCTTTCGATAGTATGCAAGAATTCCAAAAGATCGATGCGCAGGCACATCAGAGCTTTACAGGCTATTCCCGCCCCGTCTTTAAGAAGGGCAATAACGATATGTTCCGGCAAAAGCTGCTCGGAATTAAACCGCCGAGCTTCTTCCTGGGCATCCTGCGCCAAAATACGCTGCGCCCGCTGTGTCAATCCTCTAAACAAAGAATACTCCCCTAGGAGTTTGTTACGCTTCACGCATAAAATAGTATAAATATTCATTTGCAAATGAATATTTATACCTTGCAAACTCCGTCGAACCGAAGGTTCGCAGCATGCCCGTTAATCGGGATTTTTTGAATGTATATGCAAAAATCCACAAGTGCAACGGCTGCCAGCACTGTATTCCATGAGTATACCCTAGTTATACATACGGATACAAGACAAAAGGATCCGTAGCCGGAAATTCCGGCTTCAACGAACAGCGTGCGGGCAGGATACCGCTGGTACGAGCGAGGCTGCCCGTCATTGTGAGCAAAGGGTCCGCAGCCCGTATTACCTTACCGGATTGTTTAGTCAATCACCCGCTGTTTTTCCCACTTTCCACCGATCCAGCGGATAAGATAACAGGTTCCCCGGACAATAAAATCGCCGCCCATAGCAAGCCATACGCTCAAGGGCCCCACGCCAAAAACATAAGACAGGAGGTAGGCTGCGCTTACACGAACCGTCCACATGGAAACGGAGGCGACAATCATCACGTACCGGGCGTCCCCCGCGGCGCGAAGGGCGTTGGGGAGGCCGAAACTCAAGGCCCAGCCTATGGTCATGGAAATGCAATGGACCCGCAAAAACGATTTGGCAAGATCGTGGGCTTCTTCGCTCAGATTGAAAATATTTATCACCTGTTCCATAAAAATATAAATAAAGAGGTTCATCGTAAAAATAGTGATATACGAGAGCTTCATTATTTTGACGGTGTTTCGTTTGGCCGCCGCGTAATCACCCGCGCCGACGCACTGGCCAACCACGGTTAAGAGAACCATGCTGTACGCGTTGCCGGGCATAAATGAAAAAGAATTTACAACGCTGGCGATAGCATTCCCCGCAATAGCGGCGGTTCCAAAGGTAGTAAAAATACGCTGAGTAAGCAGCCTGCCGATTTGAAACATGGAACTTTCAAGGCCGCTGGGAATTCCCACATTCAATATGTTATGAATCATGGGGCGCGCGATTTTTATTTTTAGGATGCCGGTAAGACTGACCGGCGCCCGCCGGTTCAGAATCAACAGGGACATCAAAACCGCCGCCGCCATAGACCGGCTTATCAAGGTGGAAAGGGCGGCCCCAGCCACGCCCATTTTTAAACCAATGATAAAAAGAGCATTGCCCCCTATATTAAGAATATTTACAAGCAGGGCCGTCCGCATGGTAACTTTACTGTTCCCGATAGACCGGAACAGGGCCGCGCAGGAATTATACACCGCCAGCATGGGGTAAGAGAGGGATGTTATCATGAGGTAGGTCGAAGACGCGCCCATCACGTTATCTTCAATTTTCCCATAGATGAGGGAGATGAGCGGTTTCCTCAATATAAAGGTGACGGCCATGATAAAGAAGGACGCCGCCGTTGCAATATAAACGAGCTGGCGGGAAGCCAGCCGTGCGTTCCGCGCGTCCCTCCGGCCTATGTATTGGCTGACCACCACAGATCCGCCGGTACACAAGGCGGAAAAGGCAATAATCAGTAGGTTATTGATGTTATCGACAATATTTACGCCGGAAATGGCGTATTCCCCAACGGAACTCACCATGGCGGTGTCAACCGCACCCATAGTTACCGCAAGGATCTGTTCTATCATAAGCGGCCAGATCATGCTGAAGAGAGCGCGGTTGTTCCAGTCAGGTGCGGAAAGGGCCTGCGGATCAGAGCTGCCCACGCGGGAGAAGCGATGCAGAATCATTATTTTATCAGTATGAAACTTTTTCAAGAGATAAACAATATAGCGGGCGGCGCTGTACCCACCCGCAGTTCCCGTTCCGCCTCGTACGCGGCGGCAAGGCGCTTCCATGCGTTGTATGCGCCGGTTCCCTGCAAAACCGGGGTTGATCCGCCTCTCCCGGTTGAAGTCCTCCAGGGCTCCAGCGCAACCGCCCTGGCCGGAGCAGAAAACTGATACTGTTGAGCGGGAGCCTTCTTCCCCGAAAAGCGCAGGACCGCCTATAGTGTGCGGATGATCGCTTCGGCGGCCGCCCGGCCGTCTGCAATGGCCCGGACAACCAGGCTCGCGCCGTTCCGGGAGTCCCCGGCGGCCCAGACCTTGGGGTTCGATGTATGGAAACTTCCCTGGGTACGGATATTACCCCGTTCGTCAGTTTCCAGCTTAAAGCCGGCGGTTACGCCGTCCTGGACTACATGGGTAAAGCCCATGGCCAGAAGCACCATGTCTGCGGGAATACGGAAGTCAGAGCCTGGGACTTCGGTCAGGACCGGGCGGCCATCTTTGACCGGCCACTCCACCTTGCGGCAGTGAATATCTGTTACGGCCCCGTCCTCCCCCGCGAAATTCACCGTACTCGCCGACCAGAGGCGCTCACAGCCTTCGGCGTGGGAGCTTGATGTCTTGAGCACGATGGGCCACAGGGGCCATGGCGCTGATGCGGGCCGGTGTTCAGGCGGCTTGGGCAGCACTTCAAGCTGGGTTACTTTCCGGGCGCCCTGGCGGTTGGCGGTCCCCACACAGTCGACGCCGGTATCACCGCCGCCTATGACCACTACCTGCTTACCATAGGCGGTGATCGGTTCCATGCCGCCCCTGGTTTCACCAGCCAAGGCGCGGTTCTGGAGGGAGAGAAAGTCCAGCGCCTGAACGATACCAGATAATTCACGACCGGGAACCGTGAGGTCCCGGGGCTCCCGGGCACCTATGGTGAGGAGTACCAGATCGTAGAGGGATTCCAGTTCTTCCGGCTGGATGATGGCGCAGTCAAGGCCCTTTGTACCAAAGGCGTAACGGCCCGAACCTACCCGGCAACTGGTTTTAAAGATCACCCCTTCGGCTTCCATGAGCCGGACGCGCCGATCTATAAACCCTTTGTCCAGTTTGAAGTCCGGAATGCCGTAACGGAGGTAGCCGCCGGGCTTCTGGTCCCCTTCATAGACCGTGACGGAAAACCCTCCTCGGTTAAGATAGTAGGCTGCCGAAAGGCCCGCAGGACCGGCGCCTATGATGGCCACCCGCTTGCCGTTCCGGGATTTAGGGCGCCGGGGGATCACCAGGCCCAGCTCGAAAGCCTTCTCGATGATGGCAAGTTCGTTCTGCCTGATGGTAACCGGCTCATCATTACAGCCCAGCACGCAGGAAGCTTCACAAAGGGCAGGACATACCCGGCCGGTAAATTCCGGGAAGGGATTGCGATCCTCCAGGACGGCCCACGCTCCGGCCCAATCGCCCCGGTAGAGCCGGTCCTGCCATTCAGGCATTATATTGGAAACCGGACAGGCCCAGTGGCAAAAGGGTACGCCGCAGTCCATACACCGGGCTGCCTGCTCCCGCCGCTCCTCATCGGGAAGGCGGCTTTCAACCTCACTATAATCGTTAATCCGCTCCTCCACCGGACGGTAGCCGGCGGTCTTACGCCGTATCTTCAAAAAACCTTTTGGATCACCCATTATTTTCCTCTCTACGCCTGTCTTATACCCGTTCCGCGATTTCTTCCTGTTCGCGGATTTCACGGAGCCGCCGGTCCAGTTCCGCCAGCTTCATCTCTTCAAGGGCCCGTTTATATTCCACCGGGAGAACTTTGATAAATCTCGATTTGTAGTCCCCCCAGGCATCCAGAATTCCCCGGGCATACACGGAACCGGTCCAATACACATGATTTCCAATTTGCTCTTTGACGAAATTTTCGTCATCTTCAGAATCCAGCCCCGAAAGTTCCACCATTCCCTTGTTCAGGAAGTATGAAAAGCTGCCGCTCATGTCCAGCACATAGGCAATACCCCCGGACATGCCCGCGGCGAAATTCCTGCCCACTTTGCCTAAAACAATGACCCGTCCGCCGGTCATGTACTCGGCGCAGTGATCCCCCGTACCTTCCACCACCGCGACAGCCCCGGAATTCCGCACACAGAACCGCTCGCCCGCGACTCCGGCGGCATAGAGCATACCCGAAGTAGCGCCGTAAAGCGCCGTATTCCCCACGATGATGTTCTCGTTGGTCTTGAAAGTTGAACCCCCAGGAGGGGCCGCGATGATGCGTCCGCCGGAAAGCCCTTTGCCCAGGTAGTCGTTGGCGTCCCCGGCAAGACGGAAATTGATGCCCCGGGCCAGGAACGCGCCAAAACTCTGGCCCGCCGAACCGGTAAAATCCAGGGTAATGAAATTCTCCGGGAGGCCCTTCGCGCCGAAACGCCGGGACACCTCATAGGAAAGCATGGCGCCCACCGCCCTGTCGGTATTACGGATGGGAAATTCCAGCGCCGTAGGGATTTTCTTATCCAGGGCAGTACGGCATTTTTCGATGAGTGTACGGTCCAGCACGGCATCTATCTTGTGTATCTGAGGCTGAACACACCGCAGGGCATCCCCGCCGGGAATACCCGCGGGACCCGCGCTCTTAAAGAGGATCCGGGAAAGGTCAACTCCCGAAACCTTGGGCTTATCACTGTGCCGGGCGGCCAGATATTCGGAATGCCCTACGAGTTCATCGAAACGCCTGAACCCCAGGGAAGCCATGAGCTCCCGGGTTTCCCTGGCAAGGAAGCGGAAGAAGTTAATAAGATATTCGCTCTTGCCGGCGAACCGCTTCCGCAGGACCGGGTCTTGCGTGGCAACCCCCATGGGGCACGTGTTCTCATGGCACTTACGCATCATCACGCAACCCATGACGATGAGGGCGGCCGTACCAAATCCAAATTCCTCCGCTCCCAGCATCCCGGCAATAACGATGTCCCGGCCAGTCTTAAGCTGCCCGTCGGTCATGAGCTTTACCCGGCCCCGGAGACCGTTTCGCACCAGTACCTGCTGGGTCTCGGAAAGGCCCAGTTCCCAGGGAATGCCGGCGTAACGTATACCGCTCTGGGGACTGGCTCCAGTACCGCCGTCGTAACCTGAAATAAGGATGTTGTCTGCGTGGGCCTTGACGACCCCGGCGGCGACGGTCCCTACTCCGGCCTCGGCCACCAGCTTAACGCCGATCCGCGCCTTGGGGTTGGCGTTTTTCAAATCGAAGATAAGTTCCGCCAAATCTTCTATCGAATAAATATCATGATGAGGGGGTGGGCTTATCAGCGTTACCCCCGGCGTCGAATGCCGGGTTTTAGCGATAAGGGCATCCACCTTATGCCCCGGCAGTTGGCCGCCTTCGCCGGGCTTGGCTCCCTGGGCTATTTTGATCTGTATCTCCTCGGCATTGGCCAGGTATTCGCTGGTAACCCCAAAACGGCCGGAAGCCACCTGTTTGATGGCGCTCCTGAGCCACGTACCGTCCTTTTGCACGGGGAAACGCTCGGCGCTTTCCCCGCCTTCCCCTGAATTAGAACGGCCGTGAATTGAGTTCATCGCTTTAGCGATAGTCTCGTGGGTTTCCCGGGAAACAGACCCGAAGGACATGGCCCCGGTGGTAAAACGCCGCAGGATATCTTCCTCGCTCTCCACTTCCTCCAGGGGAATGGGCGCCGCCCTATCCGGTGCAAAGTCCAGGAGGCCCCGAATCACATGCGGAGACCGGTTCAGGCTGTCAGCCGCAGTGGTGAACTGTTTGAACTTACCGTAATCCCCGGTCCGGACGGCCCATTGGAGAAGGTAGATGGTCTCGGGATTCCAGGCATGACGTTCCCCGGTCTTCCGCCACCGATACTGACCGTCCTCCCGGAGGAGGAAGTCTTCAGGCCGGAGTTCAGAATTCGAGTTCCTCGCTTTTTGAGCGTCCTCATAACGGGACAGAGCTTCCACCTCAAGCTCCGCGAACCCTACTCCCCCTATGCGGCTGTCCGTGCCTCGAAAACAGGTCTCTATCACTTCCCGTCCAAGCCCCAGGGCTTCGAAAATCTGAGCGCCCCGGTAGGAACGGAGGGTGCTGGTTCCCATTTTCGAGATGACTTTGAGCATGGCCTTCTTAAGGCCCGCGATGTAACGCCGTTCCGCCTCCTGGAAGGACCCAAGGCGGATACCGTCGTAACTCTGACAAATGAGGTTGAGGGCAGCCAGCGCGCCGTAGGGAACCGTCAAGTCCGCGCCGTACCCAAAGAGAAGAGCGAAATGCATGATCTCCCGGGGTTCGGCGGATTCGACAATAATCGTTGTCTTCGTACGGCTCCCCGACCGGATAAGGCCGTGATGCACGGCCCCGGCCGATAACAGCGCGGGTACGGCGCATCGTTTCGCCTCCGGGGACAGGGCTTCCCTATCCGAAAGAACGATGAAAGAAGCTCCCCCCTCTACCGCGGCGACAGCCTCGGATACCAGGCGGTCCAGGGCGGATTTTAGGCCGCCGGGCGCACCGCCTTGGTACGGAACATCGAAAACAGCATCCAGGATAGTCCATTTATAAACATCGGGTTGGATGGTTTTCAATTCCGCCAAATCAAGGGGCGTAAGAAAGGGATTTAAAACCTTGATGCGCCGACAGTTCAGTTCATCTTCAGAAAGCAGGTTTCCCTGGGGGCCCGCAAAGCTCGTCAAGGTCATGACAATATCTTCCCGGATGGAATCTATCGGCGGGTTGGTTACCTGGGCGAACACCTGCTTAAAGTAGGCGTAGACCAACTGACTCTTGTCGGAAAACACGGCGATGGGGGTGTCGGTTCCCATGGAACTTGCCGGTTCCTGGCCGGTCTCCGCCATGACGAACAGAAGCCGGTCCCTATCCTCCCGGGTATAGCCCATAGCCCGTTCCATAAAAAGCGTCTGAGGGGCTGACAGGACCCCCGCCCCGAAAGCGGGGGTGGAATCACTGGCGGCGTGATGCTGGTTGAGGGTAACGATGTGTTTAGCCGCCCATTCATGATATGGTTTGGTCCGGCAAACCTCCTGCTTTGCCTCTTCATCAGGAATGATACGCCCCGCGGCCATGTCAACCAGAAGCAACTTGCCGGGCAGGATCCGGCCTTTGTACTGTATGTCTTCGGGTTTAAAATCCTGAACTCCAATCTCCGAAGCCATGACAATGAGGTCGTCTTTGGTGATGACATACCGGGAAGGCCGCAGTCCGTTACGATCCAAGGTCCCGCCCACATAGCGTCCGTCGCAGAACACCAGGGAAGCCGGACCGTCCCAAGGCTCCATCATGCAGGCATGGTATTCGTAGAAGGCTTTGAGTTCCGCCGGTATGGGGTTCTTGTCGTTCCACGATTCGGGGATGAGCATCATCAGAGCGTGGGGGAGGCTTCGGCCCGACAGCACAAGGAACTCCAGCGCGTTATCGAAACTGGCGGAGTCGCTGCGGCCCGGCTCTATCACGGGGAACAGATCGCCCAGCGCATTGCCCCAGCGGGGGTGGGACATAAGGGCTTCCCGCGCGGCCATCCAGAAGCGGTTGCCTTTGATGGTGTTGATCTCCCCGTTGTGGGCAATGATACGGAAGGGCTGGGCCAGAGGCCAATCCGGAAAGGTATTGGTAGAGAACCGGGAATGAATCAGCGCCACCGGAGTTTCAATCCCCTCATCCTGAAGCTCGGGGTAGTAATCCTTCAGTTGGCCGGGCATGAACATCCCTTTGTAGACTATGGTCCGGGATGAAAGGGAAGGGAAGTATGCTTCGGCTTTTGCCGTCTTCAATGCGTCCTGAGCGGCCAGAATCTTTTCCAGCTTCCTGCGAAAGATGTAGAGCCTGAGTTCCAGGTCCGAAACCTCTCCGTCTTGAGGCGTCAGGAAAAGCTGCTTTACCACAGGCTCCGTAGCGGCGGCTATAGCGCCTATCGCCCGGTGGTTGGTAGGTACATCCCGCAGGGCGCTTACCCCAAGCCCCAGGGAAGCGGCGGTTTCGTGGATGGCCTGAGTTATGATTTCGCCCAATTCCCGTGACCGGCTTCCGCCGGGGAAAAAAACAAGCCCCGTCCCATAACACCCGCTTTCGGGGAGGGCGGGAATCAGTTTTTTATAGTATCCATGGGGTATACGGAGGAGTACCCCCGACCCGTCGCCGGTTTTATTATCCGCGCTTTCCGCGCCCCGGTGCTCCATCCGCTCCAATACCTCAAGTCCCCGTTTCAAAATGTCATGAGAAGGACGGCCTTTAATATCCGCAACAAACCCTATGCCGCACGAATCATGTTCATATTCTTTTCTATATAAACCGCTCCAAGACAAGCCGTTCCATGGCTGCCCGCCGGGACGCAGATGGGTCCCCTCCTCACGATCTGTCATACAAGCTCCTTCTGTATAAGGGATTCTTATTATTCTAGGGAAAACCAGGTGGTTAGGCAAGCTATGGGTCAGGATAAACAGGGCGTCATGCGGGGTTTAGCGCCGTCGATGTCTTTGTAATTCCAGTTTTCGGAGGATACGCTGATTGCCCAGGCTGTCGCGGCTGTAAAACGCCGCCTTTCCACGGCGTGGGGCCGCCCCGGTCCGAAATCTTAGGGCCCAC
>JAIRSS010000168.1 GCA_031255315.1 Spirochaetaceae bacterium | reverse complement strand
CATGGCGGAGAAGGGGGAAGACTTTTCCCGCTGGCTCTGGGCTTTTGTAGACGGGACCCCCCTGGTAAACCGCTGGCGCTCCATGGAAGAGGTTCCCGCCTCCACCCCGCTGGCCCTTCAGATCTCGAAGGAACTGAAAGCCCGGGGCTTCACCTTTACCGGCCCCACCATTGTCTACGCCTTCATGCAGGCCATGGGACTGGTGGACGATCACCTGGTAACTTGTTTTCGGCATACAAAACCGGTACAGCGTATGTAGTGCAGAGTACAAAATATATACCCTGAGATATAAAGTACAAAGCAGGTACATGGATTCAGGAAATTTACCACCAAGGTGAAGAAGACGGGTAGAGTGAAGAATGAAAAGTAAGGAGTACTGAGTATATAGTTTGGAGTATAGAATATATAATTTAGAGAATTGAGTATATAGTATGGACTCAGTAATTTAGGATATATAGTACCGAATGGATACTTTGGAATATAGGCCAAGTATGTAGATTTTAAAAATTTTACCACCAAGGCCGGAGGCCAGGCGAATCGAACCAAAGGTTCGCAGGCGCACGAAGGCGGGACAGGCCCGCTTAGCCGTTCCTTCGTGTTCCTTTGTGGTTAAATTCTTCTTCCCGGTTACCTCTCATAGTATACAGTCCCAATATAGAGTATATAGTGAGAGGTATTAAGTATATAACTCATAGTATAAAATATATAGTGGAAAGTATGGGATATAGACTTTGAAATACAGAGTATAGAGTGGGTATATAGATTTAAGGAATTTACCCCCAAGGCCGGAGGCCAGGCGAAGGAGGTACACGAAGGCGGGGACAGGCCCGCTTAGCCATTCCTTCGTGTTCCTTTGTGCGCCTTCGTGGTTAAATTCTTCTTCCCGGTTACCTCTCATAGTATACAGTACCAATATAGAGTATAGAATATAGTGTAAAGTATAGGATATAGACTCTGAAATACAGAGTATAGAGTGGGTACATAGATTCAGGAATTGACCACCACGGCCGGAGGCCAGGCGACAAGGCGCACGAAGGCGGGGACAGGCCCGCTTAGCCATTCCTTCGTGTTCTGGCGAGCCGTTGTTCGCCTTGGTGCGCTGCCGCCTTCGGCGGCTTGTGGTTAAATTCTTGCAAGCCCCCTTCCAGAGGATCGCGCGGCCTTGCTTTAGAAGGATTTTATATCAAACTGAAGTTTTTATTGACAGTAACATATAAATGTGCTAAATTACTGCGGAGGTGTCCTATGAATACAGACAAGGTCTTGCCGCGGACAGGAAAGTCCAAAAGAAACACCTACTTCCAACGTACCTGGATGCTGTACTTCATGTTGATTCTGCCGATACTCTTCTTCGGGCTCTTTCGGTATGTCCCTATGACCAATATCGTTATCGCCTTTAAAGAGTACAACATCTTTAGAGGGGTCTGGGATTCCCCCTGGGTAGGCGGCAGGTGGTTTACCCGGGCCTTCGGTTCCCGGGATTTTTACAACGCTCTCCGGAACACCCTGGTGCTGAATTTTCTGGATCTCCTGGTGGGTTTCCCCGCCCCCATTATCCTTGCCATTCTGCTTAACGAACTGCCCTACAAACGTTACAAAAAGGTAACCCAAACACTGGTGTATCTGCCGCACTTCCTCTCCTGGATCATCATCAGCGGTATCACTGTTCAGCTTTTCGCCCCCGGGGGTGGTATTATTAATACTGCTCTCTCCAAAATCGGCCTTGGACCTATCAATTTCCTGCTGGAGAACAAGCTCTGGGTAGGAACCTATGTGGGCCTGGGAGTCTGGAAGGAAATGGGCTGGGGAACCATTATCTATCTGGCGGCCATCACGGGGATCAATCCGGAGATCTACGAGGCTGCGGAGGTGGACGGTGCGGGCCGTTTCGGCAAGATATGGCATGTTACCCTTCCCGGTATACGGTCTACCATCGTGGTGCTCCTCATCATGAACCTGGGGCGGATTCTGGGCAGTGAGTTTGACCGGCCCTACACTATGGGGAACAGCCTGGTTGTTTCGGTGGCCGACGTCATCAGTACGATGGTGTACCGGGTCGGTATCCGGTCGTTCCAATTCTCGTATACAGCGGCTATAGGTCTTTTTCAGTCTGTGGTTTGCGTAGTCTTCCTGCTCGGCGCCAATGCCCTTGCAAAGAAATTTGGCGAACGCGGTATCTGGTAAGGAGTCCTCTATGGTTTTATCAAAGTCATCAAAGATTGTTGACGGGGTTATCGCCGGTATATGCTTGGTGGTAATACTGCTCTGCCTTTTGCCGATAGTGCATATTTTTGCCCAGTCTTTAAGCTCCCCCCTTTCCATCGTGAACCGCCGGGTAAGTTTTCTTCCGGTGGAACCTACTCTTGAATCCTATCAGTATGTATTCAGGGATCCGGCGTTTTCCCGTTCTATGGTGTGGACCGCCATCTTGACGGTTATCTGCACCCTGTTTTCCCTGCTTATGACGATTCTGTGCGCCTATCCCCTGATCTACAATACGCTGAAGGGGAAAGGGATCATCAATACGCTGATCGTCTTCACCATGTATTTCAGCGCCGGCACTATTCCAAATTACATCCTGATGAAGGATCTGGCTTTGCTGAACAACCCGCTGGTCCTCATCATCCCCAACTGCCTTTCGGTGTTCAATATGATTATTCTCCGCAGCTTTTTCTACAGCGTCCCTGAAAGCCTGCGGGAATCGGCGGAACTTGACGGCGCGAATCCCTTTACGGTGCTGGTGAATATATACCTGCCCCTTTCCGCCCCGGTTCTGGCGACCCTTGCGCTGTTCTATGCGGTAGGCCGCTGGAACGGATTTTCCGACGCCCTGCTCTACCTTACCAAACCGGATTTTGTTCCCATACAGCTCAAGCTCTACCAGATCATCAATAATATTTCATCGATAGAAATTGCTACGCAGGAAGGTATCGCCGGCGGAGTACCGGTGGCAAGCGAAGGCATGAAAGCCGCCGCGGTTATGATAGCGACGATACCGATAGTAATTGTGTATCCTTGGCTTCAACGCTACTTCATTAAGGGGGTAGCCATAGGGGCTGTAAAAGGTTAAAAAATATGGAGGAGATGGAAAGATGAAGAAAACATACGTGCGGGTTTTTACGGCCTTAGTATGCGTGTCGGCGGCGTTGATCTTTGCGGGGTGCGGCAAAAAATCAGACGCCGGGAGCGGGGAAGTTGTCGAAATAACCGTTGAGGTATTTGACCGCGGTACGGACGGCGGCAAGTCGGATCCCACCAAGAACAACTGGACGGACTGGATCCAGCAAAAGGTTCTTGAGGATGAAGGCATAAAGGTAACGTTTGTGCCGGTGCCCAGAGCGGAGGAAAATACCGCCCTGAACAACCTTATGGCCGCGGGTACGCCTCCGGATGTCTGCTATACGTATTCAGCCGAACTGGTAACGATGTACAGCGAACTGGGCGGCCTCGTTGACCTGGATCCCTACATCGATACTACCTTGAAAGACCTTAAAGCCTTTCTTGGCCCTGATGAGGCGCTTCCGGGCAGGGACTTGATAACCCGCAACCGGAACAACGAGACGGGGCGCATTTATTCAATGCCGGCCCGGCGCATGAACACCGCCCGGCTGAACCTTTTTATCCGGAAGGATTGGCTGGATATTCTGGGTCTGCCCCTTCCCACAACAACGGAAGAATATTTTCAGGCCCTGACCGCGTTCAAGGACCAAGATCCCGGCAATATCGGCAAAGACAAGGTTGTTCCCTTCTCAATGACTTTCGATACGCGCTGGACGGCCGGATCCATCCTTGAGTCGTTCATTGATCCCACCCTGAGCTTGCGGGATCGCTGGGTATATACGGTGATTGACCGGTATTTCTTCCTGCCCGGATATAAAGAGGGCCTGCGCTTCATGAACCGGATGTACAACGGGGGCCTTATAGACCGGGACTTCCCCTTGTACAAGACCGAGGACGACCAGCTTAACCTGGTAAAAGCCGGCGCGGTTGGTTCTGTTTGCCATAACTGGGATAATATCTACCGTGAAGGGGGGATCCTTGTGGATTTGCAGAAAAACGTACCCGGGGCGGACTTGGTGCCGGTTGACTGCATGACCAATTCCGAGGGGATAACCAAAAAGATTTCGTACGACGCCGCGGGATTGAACATCTTCATCCCGGCTTCCGCTAAAAACCCGGAAGCGGCGATGCGCTATATCAACTGGCTCGCCCGGTTTGAAAACTACAACTTCCTTCAGCTTGGGCAGGAAGGAATTAACCATGATATGGTTGACGGTGTTCCCAAGCTCAAAAGCGCGACGGGGTTGTGGATTCAAAACAGCGCCCAGAATATTGATTATACCATTCACATGAACGGTCTTGATTTAGGCGATCCTGAGCTTACCGCCAAGGCGCTGGCCAGCGGGTATGCCTGGCCCGCGGATGTTATCGCAAACGCCTATACCATTGCGATGACCAACGCGGCTCCGGGCCCGGTTGTTCCGGTAACCCTTACCGCCGCCGCCCCGGTCATGCAGACCTTGATAGACAAGAGCAATAACCTTGCCGCCCAGAGCATCACGACCAGAGCCGCAGACTTTGACCAGGTGTGGGAGGCCGGTATTGCCGATTTGCTTGCCTCCGGCGCGCAGTCCGTGATTGATGAGCGGATTGCGAAGTTCGTTGAACCGTAAAGTTTTTGGATTTTATAGAAAAAAGGGCGTGAAATCCGCAGTTCCGTAGGGCGATAAAGCCTGAGTTGAAACTGGAGAAACAGCAAGAGCCTGTTCCAAAACCCCGCCGGGTCTTTGGAACAGGCTCCCTTTTTTACGTACCCGCTATAATTTTACTGGCGCTGGCGCAAGGCCCGTTCCGCGATGTTCAGGTCCGTCACAAGCTGGCGGTTCCCCGGAAACTCCGTCAAGGCCGCCTGTATATGCGCCCGGGCGCTCTCATATTCCCGGCGGTTGAAAAGGTCGGCAAAGCCGTTGTGCAGATCCGCCACCCGGTTGGAGCGATGGACCCGCAGGGCTTCTTCCAGGCGGGAATTCCTGCCATACCGGGCTATAGCCGCCTCAGTATACGCAATAGCCGCCGAGGGGCCCTGCTCTACCGCAATATGCTCCCCCTCTTTTATCAGGATAAAATTCCGCATTTCCATCGCCCGGCTTGCCGAAAGGGTTGACTGATTTTCAGCGGCGGCGATGGCCCGAAGGAGCGCTTCCGCGTCTTCGGCGCTCTGTATTCCGGAAATCCGGTTGAGCAGTTCGGCGTCTACCAGCAGACTATTCAGCTTGCCGTACTGTTCCCGGCTTAACCGGGCGGTGTACTGAGTCAGGAAGGTCCGGGCTTCGGAAATTTGTTGGCCTTTCAGTAGTTTAACCAGATAGTTGTTCAGCGCCGCGTAGGTAAATTCCTGCCACCGGGAATCACCGGCGGTACTATCCGTACCCCCGTAGTGCCGCCACGCGGTGTTGCACCACGCAAGGGCGTCGGCCTCCTTTCCCCCCGCAATGAGGGAAGCCCCGTAATTAAAGATACGATCCAAAAGATCCCGGTTGGGGTCCGTGAAAAAAGAAGAATTGACCGGGTTTGAACGCCGGGCAAGGAGGGCCGCCCGGTCTACCGCCAGGGGAACCGCTTCGGGATACCGGCCCCGCCTTTCCAGGTCCGCAATACGGTTGGAAAGGATAAGGGACGCCAACTCAAGCTGGCTGATGGAAACCCGGTCCCGGTAGTTCCGGGCGGGCACGTAAGCAAACCCGGTCACCGTTCCAAAGGCGTCGTGGAATTCCCGGCGGCTTCCAGGATCAAACCCATAACGATTGGTGGTTTCCACATCAATAAATTCGTTCCCCACATTAACACGCACAAAGGCATGATCCTTGGTCATAACTCCCCGTACATCCAGCCCCACGGAAACAGCCAAGATAGTGTAGAGCACTGCGGAAGAAACGCAGTTATACCGCCCGGAATTGAAGATTTCATCCACCCTGGTCTGATAGGTAGAATACGTTTTAAGGAACCGGTCATACATAAACGTAAGTACATATTCTCCCCGTTCCCGGAGATTTCCAGGAAAGCCG
Source organism: Spirochaetaceae bacterium (assembly GCA_031255315.1). The sequence continues at coordinate 16,012 of JAIRSS010000168.1, read as the reverse complement.
GACCGTTCCAGCTCGGCAACCGCCGTGGTGATGCTCTCCTTCGCTTTTTTCCCCTCCGGAGATCCGCTTCCCCCGGAAGCCCAGAGCGCTGTTTCCATTAGGTCCTGCCAGAAATAAACGCCGTCCCGCTCCAAAAGGTTGAGTTCCCCCGCCCTCGTGTCCGCTTCCAGCCGGGGAAAGTTCCCTGTTGGGACGACCTCGGCAGCCTGGAGCGGAATAGCGGCCACGGCGCAGAATACCGCCGCCGCAACGAAGACCGGGGAAAGCTGACTGTACTTTGATAAACAACCGGCGGTACGGTTCATAATTGCATTATAATTACTAATAGAAAAAATGAGAAGATATGGAACGCCTTGCGGGGACCGGCGCACTCTGTAAGTCCTGCGTACCGCAAGGATTACAGCGTATATGCGCTGAAGCTACCACGCCTTCGCTTTATCCTGGGGCTCCTCTATGCTCACCGTGTCTCCCGATTGCCGAATCACGTAAAATCCCTGCTTGAACGCAAACTCAAGTACGTTGTCCGGTATCACCGCAGCCGCCACCGCCCCGTAGAGCTTCCTCCGGTCGTTGTGCAGATCAAAATACCGGCGCAGCTTCTCCATTCGTTCACAATGTTCCCGCACATCGTTTATACCCGCCTGGGTTTTTACCTCCACCGCCAGGGCGCAGCCGCCGTTTTCAAGGAGCACGTCTATTTCCGCGTAGATGTTATGTTCCCTGCTGCCGATGAGCACGTTGGGCGATGATTTTTCGAACACATAGCCCAGGGCGTTGAATTTTTCTTTAAGGTTAGGAATGAACATATGTTCGATTATTTTTCCGAACTTTCGCCCTAGGTCGCTCATCATCTTCTGGTTTTGCCGCAGAAGCCGGTCGGTTTCCTTCATCTGCTCACCGGTTTCTTTGAACTTCCGGTCGGTTTCCTGGAACATCGCCCAAACCTTCTCAAAGGTAAGCCCCGTATATTCAGGCGGGGGAACAGTGATTTCAGGTGATAATCCACTTGATTGAACTTCCATACTACCAGCCTTAGAAACATAATCCCGCCGCCGCACGGCGGCGTACCAATACGTTTTATTTGACGATCAATATAAAATATCCCGGAAAGAACAGTCAATATAACCGGGCTGTTCCACCGGGGCTCCTACAGTTGCTTTTACCCTGTCATGGTAGATATAGAGACAATATCCACACAGGGGGGAATTATGGATATACCACGCTTGAAAGAAAAGCCGGAAAAGATCACGCCTCCCCGGAGGCGGCGGGGGAATCTGCGGCACAAATGAGGCGTGCCGCTCTAAGCGCCGGTGTCCGTCAACGTTATTTCCACTACCGTATCCACCGGATCCGGCAGGGGATAATTGTCGAAACTCTGGGGATTGAGGAAAAAAAAGGCGTGATCCTGGTATTCCGCCAGGTTCCAGTGCTTGGCGGGCAGAACCTCGCTGCCGTCGGCCAAAAGCCGCATCTTTTCTATTTTTCCGGCTAAACAGGGCAGGCAGACGCCTCCCGCCTGGGGCTCGTACAGGTGGGCGTAGAGGATGTTTCCCCGCTGAGTAAAGCGCCCCCATTCAGGTTTGGCAAAACCGGCCATGCCGCAGCCGTAGATGCTGCCGCCGTTGTCGTCCATCCAGCGGCCCACCGCCTCTAGTATCTCCACCGAGGGCCGGGGGATACGGCCTTTGGCATCGGGGCCCACATTGAGAAGCAGGTTGCCGTTTTTCGAGACGCATTCCACCAGCATACGAACCACCATATCCGCCGGTTTCCAGTGATGATCTGCGGCGCAGTACCCCCAGTGGTTGTTCAGGGTGATACAGGCTTCCCAGGGAACGGGTTCCCCCGCCTCGTTGCGGATACCCTGGGGAGGAATCATCTGCTCCGGGCAGGCGAAATCCCCGGCGTACTTGCTGGGATTCGCCGTCAGGATGGTTCCGGAGTTCTCCCCGGAACCTTCCAGCCGGTTATCCACGATAAGATGAGGCTGGAGGGAACGCACCATCGCCATAAGGTCCGAGGCCCGCCAGGTTTCCCCCGCCATATCGCCGTAAGAAAAATCGAACCACATGATGTCCAACTTGCCGTATTGGGTAAGGAGTTCCCGCACCTGCCCATGCATAAAATCAAGGTAGCCGTTAAAATCCCGGGTTTCGTTGCCGTAAGCCGGGTTATCCCGCTGGGGATGCTGCCGGTCGCCGTAGTGGGGGAAGCCGGGATGCCGCCAGTCGATGATGGAAAAATAGAGGCCGGCCCGTATCCCTTCCGCCCGGAACGCCTCCAGGTATTCCCGCACAATATCCCGGCCAGCCGGTGTATTGGGGGCTTTAAAATCCGTCAGCGCGGTATCCCAAAGGCAAAACCCGTCGTGGTGTTTGGCGGTCAAAACCGCATACTTCATTCCCGCCTTTTTTGCGAGCCGCGCCCATTCCCGCGGCTGGAAGCAGGAGGCGTCAAATTCGTCAAAGTACGAAAGATAGTCTTCGTGGCTCATCCGCTCAACGCTGCGGACCCATTCGCCCCGGGCGGGAACGGCGTATAAACCCCAGTGAATGAACATCCCAAACCGCGCTTCAGTAAACCACCGGGTTCGTTCCGCCCGTTCCGTTATCGTTTTGTTTTCCATACATATTCCCCTCACATATCCTTCTCTAGCCGGGGACCCTCGCAAGAACGGGTCCATACCTTAGCCTTTTACAGCGCCAATCATAACGCCTTTTACAAAATATTTCTGTACAAAGGGATAGATCAGCATAACCGGAACTGACGCGACGACGATCACCGAATATTTTAGCAGATCCGTTAAGCCCTGTTTTGCCGCCAGTTCCCGCGCGTCGGCGATCATGGTGGGATCGATCTTGCTCAATACGAGGATCTCCCGCAGTACAATCTGCAAGGGCGCTAATTCCGTCCGGTTCAGGTATATCAGCGCGTTAAAATAGGTGTTCCAGTGCGTTACCCCGTAGTATAAGGCCAAAACCGCCAGGATAGGGGCGCTTAACGGGGTTACGATGCAGACCAGGAACCGGATAGGCGAACACCCGTCTATAGAAGCGGACTCGTACAAGGCTTCGGGGATCGCCGAGGCAATATAAGTGCGGCAGAGGATAACATTCCAGACGCTTAAAGCTGCGGGGATGATCATTGCCAGCCGGGTATCAATGAGGCCCAGTTTTTTTACCACCATATAAACAGGAACCATTCCACCGGAAAAATACATGGTAAACACGATGAGGGCGGACACCGCGTTCCGGGCGCCGAACTGCTTGCGGGTCAAGGGATACGCGCAGAGCAGGGTCATAACCAGGTTCACCAGGGTTCCCGCAAACATATAAAAAAAGGAATTATAAAAACCGGTCATCAGTTTGGGGTTTTTAAAAACCGCGCTGTATCCCCGCAGGGTAGGACGGACCGGCCAAAACCACACGTCCCCCGCAATTACCGCCTGGGGGTCGGAGAAAGAGGCGGCGGCGATATACACCAGGGGGAGCAGGACAATTAACAGGACCATCCACAACAGGAAGTATATTCCAAAGAGAAAGACCCTATCCCCCAGACTGTCCCGGATTACCGGGCGTTTTTTATCACGGTTCACCAGAGGGCCTCCTTACCATACGCTGGTATCGGTTAGTTTCTTGGATATTTGATTAACCGTTATCATCAGAACAAACCCGACAATAGAATTAAAAAGCCCAACCGCGGTAGAGAAGCTGTAATTGGCGTTTTGCAACCCCACCTTGTAAACAAAGGTGGATATTACCTCCGCAGTCGCCATGTTGATAGGGTTCTGCATCAGATAGGCTTTCTCAAAACCGATGCTCATGATAGAACCGCAGTTGAAGATCAGCAGGATAACAATCGTGGGGCGGATAGCCGGCAGGTCCACATGCCATATCCGCTGTACCCGGGAAGCGCCGTCCACTATCGCCGCCTCCTGGGTTTCCCGGCTGACCCCCGCCAGGGCGGCGATATAAATGATAGAAGAATACCCCATGGTCTGCCAGATCCCGCTCCAGACGTACAGGTGGGGGAATATCCGGGCCTCGCCGAAAAAATTGACGGGCCGCCCCCCCAGCATGGTTATGAGCCGGTTAAAAATACCGATCCGCAGGTCTGTAAGCTGCATCATCATCCCCACCATGACCACCACGGAGATAAAGTACGGGGCATAGGTAATCATCTGGACCGCCTTTTTAAAACGCAGAGACCGGATTTCGTTCAACCCCACCGCCAGCAGGATCGGGATAGGGAACCCTGCGATCAGGCTGTAAAAGCCCAGACGCAGGGTGTTCACGATGACCGTCAAACCGGAAGGGGTGGTTAAAAACTGGGTAAACCATTTAAGGCCCACCCAGGGACTCCGCCAAATACCCCGGCGGGGACTGTAGTCTTTAAAGGCCATCAGTATCCCCCCCATAGGGATGTAACAAAAGATGATAATATATGCCAGGGGCAAGGCCATGATAAGCCAAAATTGCCAGCCATGAACATGCCGGGCGTGATTATGCCGTCCCATATAACCCCGGATAAGCGTACCGCGTCCCACGGCTATTTACCCTGCTGGCGATCCCAGGCGGTCTGCATGACCTGGAGGTATTCAGGCAAACCAATCCGGTCAAAACCGCTTACATAGGCGTCCCATTCGGTATCCAGATTTCTCCGGCCATTGATAAAAGCCACGGCGTTTTCATCAATATACTTTTTCAATTCAACTGCAATAGTTTGAATAGAATCGGACTCTTCGGAAGTCAGCTTTATGCGGTTCGGCAGTACGTCAAACTGGCCTTCCTTTTGAGCATAGGGCTCACATTTCGTTTCTGTTTCGATAACCAGGAGTTTTTCAAGACCCGCCGAGGAAGCAATATCGACATTTGGATCCGTAGATTCTCCCAGGCGTATATCGGCGGTGGCGTAGATCAGCCCAATATCCTGCCAGTCGTGGTTTTGCGGTTCCGCCGTGTACTGATTCAATACCTTAAACAGGGCCGGTTTCCCGTTCAGCCCCGTTTCCCCCTCCGGATGGAGGATAAAGTCTGTGCCGTCCAGGTTGGGGCCGTACTGATACTGGAGATAGCCTTCCAGGGTATAGAAATGATCCGCCCAGCGAAGCACCGCCTCGGGATATTCGCACTTGTCGGTAATAACCAGCTTGTTTTCCTGAAGACTGTCGTATTTGAAGTACGTGTTGATCCGCGTCCCGTCGGGACCCTCGAGCGGCGCGATAGCCCGGTAAGCCCGGTAGAGGCTTGGATTCACATCGGCGTCCACGCTGTTGACAATGGCCCCGGAAGCCAGGAAGAGCACCGGCGCGCCGGGCTGGTTGACCAGACTGCGGAACTGATCCGGGTTTTGGGTAAAGCCGCCGTCATAAATGGCCCCCATCTGGTAGAGTTCGTTCATAAACTTCAGGGCCTCCCGGTATTGGCTCTGATTGGCGGCGGTTACGACTTCTCCCGAAGGGGAAACCAGCAGCTTATCCCCCGCGCTCCGGTCCCCCGGATTCGTGATAAAAGAGCCGGTAAGGAAGCTGATGAACTGCTCCCCCCAACCGGTGGTGGAACCGGTAACCGCGACGCCGTTAGGATTAATCTCCAGGAACCGCTTGCACACCGCTTTGAATTCTTCGGTGGTCGTGGGAACGCCCAGGCCGATCCGATCGATCCAGTCCATGTTTACCCACATCTTATTGAAAAAAGTGCAGTGGTAACATTCGTTAAACGAGGCGATTCCGTAGATATGGCCGTCTGCCTGACGCTGTTGGGCCCAAAGTTCGGGGTTTTCCCGCATGAAAGCCCAATAATTGGGCATGTACTGGGGAATAAGGTCCTCCAGGGGGATAAGAATATGCTCTTTCATGCCGTATTGGGCAATGTCCGGGGTCCTAAACATGAAAGCATCCGGATATTCATTGCTGATCAGAAGCAGATTCATCTTTTCCACCGACGAATCATTCGGGGCGGTGATAAAGGTCCATCTGATGTTGGTCTTTTCTTCCAGGTAGCGGGTAAAATCATTGGTTTGCAGATCGATGACGTTGGGGGCGCTCATAGCAAAAAGACTCATCTCAAGGCGTTCTTTTACTATGGGATATTCTCCCACCGGCGTATACAGATCTCCCGCAGTTCCGGCGGGGGCGCTTTTTTCCCCGCCGCAGGCCGCAAGGAAAAGGCAGCCGATTACCGCCAGGGACATTCGGGACAGCAGCCCCGCCGCTTTTTTCTCTACTATCGTACTCATAATGTATTTTCTCCTATTATTCTATACTGTCATGGGTGGTAAATTATTTCAACATATTTTTGTCAAAAATAGTAATGTAATGAGCCTGCCCCAAAACTAATTGACTGTACCTTGCGCGCACGGTTTTGGGACAGCCTCTAATGTTAAGGAGGAACGTATGCGTTCTCTGGGTTTTTGGAAAACAGCGCCGGTCCTGCTGGCCCTTGCCCTTTCCGCGGGCTGCGGCCTCAGGACCGGACCGGACGCTCCCCGGCACGAACGGCAGGCGGAACTGCCTGACCGGGTGGAGCTGTATTATTTTTACGAGGAGCTTTGCCAATCCTGCGATGGGACGGCGGAATTCGACGCGGCGGCGGAAACAGAGCTGGCCGGCGTCCGGGACCGGTATCCCTACGTCATTCACCGGATCAACCTCTTCCTTCAGGGGAACCGGGACATATACCAGGAGGTATGCGATTCCCTGGGCCTTGACCGGGACAGCCTGGAACTGCCCGCGCTTATTGCGGGGGGCCGGGTGTTTTCGGGAAACGAAGCGATTGCGCGGAATCTCCGGGAGGCGTTTTTAACCGCCGGGGAGGACCTGTTTGTTTATAAACAGCCGTATAATCCGGGGAAGAAAAAAACCGGGGAACATCTTTTTGACGATTACCGCATCCGGCCTGGACGCCGGGGGCTGGTCTATTTTTACCGCATCACCTGCGAGGAATGCGGCAGGGTGCGGCCCCTTATTGAGGGCCTGCCCGAAAGCGTTCTGGTAGAAGGCGCGCCCGTCCTTCTGGACATTATCAGCATCAACACCCGGTCAGGGAACAATTCAGAGCGAATCGCCGCGTTTTTTGACCGGTATCAGGTTCCGGACCAGGACCGGATGGTTCCCATTGTTTTTCTGGCCGATACCTATTTGGCCGGTTATGAGGCCATCAGCGCGGGATTGCCCGCCGGCCTGTCGGCCCCTTTCCGGTTTAACCGGCTGGAGGAATTAATCCCCTCCGGCGTTGCTTCCGGGATACAGGACGATTAGGCCGCGCCGGGCCGCCGCCGGACCTGTATAAGCGGCTGAGGAACAAGGGGAAAGAAGGAAGCCGGGAAGAAACACTCAGGAGAATTCGGGTATAATTCCAGACGCGGAAGTACACGTCCGGGGGTGCGTATATGAACAGCATAAATTTCGTATCGGCCATTACCGAAGACCGTTGCGGATCATCGGCGGCGCTGGAAGATGCGCTCTTTGCTATCCTGCTGGCGTCGGGATTTTCCCGGCGGTTCGGCGATGAAAACAAGCTGCTTGTTCCCTTCCAGGGTATGCCGCTGGCGCGGCATACCCTGGACCTCGTTCTGAGCATGAAGGTCTGGAGAGGGGTTTTTTTCGTCTGCGCTGACGGGCGAGTCGCCGCCCTGGCATCTGAGGCGGCTGCGCCGGACGGGCCGCCGCTTGAAGTTATCCGCAACAACGCTCCGGAAAAAGGCCGCCGGGAAAGCGTGCGCCTGGGGGTGGCGGCGGCTCTCCAGGCCGCCTCGTGTCCAGCCCCGTCCGGGGCCGGAAATGCCTACTATGCGTTCTTCCCCTGCGATCAGCCGTTTCTTAACGCCGCAACGGTTCAGCGCGTCTTAGACGCCCGGCGGCCGGGCTGCATCGCTGAAGCCCGGTTTCACGGGAAGCCGGGCAATCCCGCTGTTTTTTCAGATTTCTTTCGGAACGAACTCCTTACGCTGGAAGAAGGCGAAACGCCGAAACATATCAAACATCGGCATTCCGGCCGCATCATCCCGGTGGAACTTCCCTCAGCCCGTCCCCTGTTGGACATTGACAGCCGGCAGGATTTACGGGATATGGCGTAGACCCATACCGCGTGGTTCCCGCCGTCCCGCTGAACAGTCTTTACTACAAGTCATTGCGGCGAATCCGGCCCGGATTTTGCGAACAGCCGGAACGCCGTAATCGCGTCCGCGAACTGGATATGAGCCGTTTCAATCTGGGGACATATCTAGCTGCATCCCGTAGTTCCGCCACAGGTGTCGTGCGACACCTGGACATATCTAGCTACATCCCGTAGTCCCACCACAGGTATCGCATTTCATACACGTTCCGTTCCGTACAAGGGTGAAGGAGCCGCAGGCGGGGCAGGGGTCCCCTTCATAGCCTTTGATCTTCGCCTGGGCGATGCGGTCCGCGCCAGAGAGGGCCGGGACGTCCACAGCCGGTCCAGCCCCCGCAGCCGCGCCGGGAGCCGGAACCCCGCCCGGCGGCGTATGCCCGGCTTTGGCGTGAGGCCGGGAATGCGCCGCTCCGATGGGCATACTCCCCAGTTCATCCTTCGTCCCCGTGGCGGTAAGGTCTTCGGGCTTGACCTGCCCCAAATCCGTCCGTTTAAGGTAGCTGATGGCCAAGTCCCGGAAAATGTAATCAATGACGCTGGTGGCCATTTTCACGTACTCGTGGCCCCGGACCATGCCGTTGGGTTCAAACTTGGAAAAGGTAAAAGCGTCCACGTATTCTTCAAGGGGCACTCCGTACTGAAGGCCCAAAGAGACGGCTATGGCAAAGCTGTTCAGAAGGCTCCGGAACGCCGCGCCTTCCTTGTGCATGTCCAGAAAGATTTCCCCCAAAGCGCCGTCGGCGTATTCGCCGGTGCGGATGAAGATGGAATGGCCGCCTATCTTGGCCTTTTGGGTATAGCCGTTCCGCCGGTTGGGAAGGGGCCGCCTGACTTTCGCCTGACTTGCGCGGTCCGGCGCGTATTCTCCGGACGCCGATGTGTCCGGCCCGGGGGCGTTCAGCGTCCGTTCTACCGCCAGAATGGTGTCCGCCAGGGGGTCCGTACCCGGCGCGAAAGAAGACAGCGGCTGGGAGAGTTTGGACCCGTCGCGGTACAGGGCCACCGCTTTGAGGGCGCTTTTCCAGGCCAGCATATACGCCCCCTTCACGTCTTCGTACCCGGCGCTGTTGGGCATATTGATAGTCTTGGAGATAGCCCCGGAAATAAAAGGCTGCACTGCCGCCATCATACCGATATGGGCCTTCCAGGGAATAGACCGCGTACCGTTTTTGCCCGAAGGCGTGGCGGTGTCAAACACGCTGTAGTGTTCCTGTTTAAGCCCCGGCGCTCCTTCGAGGCCCATGGTCCCGCAGGCGTACTGTTCCGCCGCCCGGATTTCCTCGCCGGTGAACCCCAGCGCTTCGAGAAGGCTGAATCCCGGCTGGGACCATACGGCCTCCGGCACGGCGAGGGCCGTTTCCACAAAGTCCCGCCCAAGAACCCACGGGTTGAATACCCCCTCCAGATTGAGGCTGTTTCCCACCGCCTCCTCGACCGCGGTAAGGGCCTCCGGGGTGAACCCCCGGTCTTTCAGGGTTTCGTGGTTGATCCCCGGCGCTCCGGCCAGGGTTTTCCGGCCTGTGGCGTACGCGGTGATGTTTTCAACAGCCTCCGGGCTGTAGCCCAGGTTTTCCAAAGCCGGGGGAACGGATTGATTGATGATCTTGAAATAGCCGCCGCCGGCCAGCTTTTTGAACTTGACCAGCGCGAAATCAGGCTCTACCCCGGTGGTATCGCAGTCCATGAGAAGGCCGATGGTCCCCGTGGGGGCGATGGCGCTGATCTGGGCGTTCCGGTACCCGTGGGCCCCCCCCAGTTCCAGCGCCCGGTCCCACGCGGAACGGGCGGCTTCCAGCAGGGCAGCCGGACAGCAGGCGGCGTCTATTCCCTTTGGCGGGGTATGAACCCCTTCGTATTCACTGGCGGGAACATTGTAGGCCGCCCGGCGGTGGTTGCGTATCACCAGGAGCATACGATCCCGGTTGTCGCCGTACCGGGGGAAAGGGCCAAGCTCCGCGGCCATGCGGGCGGATTGGGCGTAGGCTTCCCCGGACAAGACGGCCGACAGCGCGCCGGCAACCGCCCGTCCCTCGCGGGAATCATAGGCCAGGCCCATCACCATAAGAAGGCTTCCCAGATTGGCGAAACCCAGCCCCAGGGTCCGGTACTCGTAGGAAAGCCGGGCGATCCGGGGCGCGGGGAACTGGGCCATTACCACGGAAATTTCAAGGATGGTCGTCCATATTCTGACCGCGTGGAGATAACCTTCAATATCGAAGATCTTGCTGTTCCGGTCATAAAAGGCCGCCAGATTGATGGAAGCCAGATTACACGCCGTATCGTCCAGGAACATGTATTCGGAACAGGGATTGGAAGCCCGAATATCGCCGCCCGCCGGGCAGGTATGCCAGTCGTTGATGGTGGTGTGGTACTGAAGCCCCGGATCCGCGCACTGCCAGGCGCTCCGGGCCGCCTGATCCCAAATCCTGCGGGCCTTAACAGTCTTTTCGGTCTCGCCCGTAACCCTGCCCGTAAGGGGCCAGTCCGCGTCGTCCAGAACCGCCCTCATGAAATCATCGGTTACCCGAAGGCTGTTGTTAGAAGACTGCCCTGAAACCGTGTTATACGCCTCGTCATCCCAGCCGGTCGTGAACACCGTAGGATTTACCTCGGAGTCCCCCTGCTCCAGCCGCCTGAGCAGTTGGTAGAGATATGCCGGGGGAACCGCGTCCTCCAGGGCGTTCCTGAGCGCCTCCGCAAGGTCATGATTTTTTTCGGCGTTGAACCGGTCCGCGTCGGGCCCCCGGAACGCGGCCAGAGCCTTTTTGACCGCCTCAACGCGCTTCCTCACAATGGCCGATCCGATGACCATAGAAGCAACCTTATGCTCCTCTTCAGCCTTCCAACTGATGTACTTCTCCACATCAGGATGATCCGCATCCAGGGTTACCATCTTCGCCGCCCGCCGGGTCGTCCCTCCCGATTTGATTGCCGAAGCGGATCGATCCCCTATCTTCAGGAAAGAAAGCAGGCCCGAAGACACTCCGCCCCCGGACAAGCGTTCGTTCAGCGCCCGGATCCGGGAAAAGTTGGATCCCGTGCCGGACCCGTATTTAAAAAGCCGCGCCTCACGGGTTACCAGGTCCATGATGCCGCCGTCGTTCACCAGATCATCCTCAATAGAAAGGATGAAGCAGTTGTGAACTACCACACCATTGGCCAGGAAATTGCCGCTTTCGGTCTGAATATCGTATACCGGCAGTTCACCCGCGGGTTCTATGCCCGTAACCGGCTCATAATGGCGGACGGGGCTCTCCGTTCCCGACGCCCCGGACGGGGGGGGAACGATCCGGACCACCCTCATGCCGTCCCGCAGGTTCCCCGCCTCTATCCATTGAGGGCCGCCGTCCTCCGCTCCGCCGGCGCAGGCCAGCACCCGGTGATCCGCCGTCGCTTCCAGAACGCCGCCGTTTTTAAGCGTTACCCGGAGTACCGGTTTAACGCCGTTTTCTCGGACCGCCACAATCGCGGTGGTTCCGTCCTTATCGTACACCCTGGCCCCAACCGCGTTCCGCTCCACCAGGCTGCCGATAGAAACCGGCCCCCCGGGAGCGCCGACCAGAACATGGGCGGGAAGACACGCGTGGGGCTGCGGCCGTTTATACGCGCTGTCCGACTTTTTAAGCTGCCCGTCGGCCGCGTCAAAGTAATAATGCCCCTGAGCCGGCCCGTCTATGCCGTAGACCGCGTAAAGCCCGGTATTGAACCACTGGGGGCTGTTGGGCGCCGCAATCCGGAAGGCCAGCATATAGCAGGTTTCGTCGTAGAACGCGCGGGCGTCCGCTTCACTATCGAAATACCCGTTTTCCCGGCCCCAGTCCATCCACGTATAGGCCAGCCTGTGGAAAACCTGCCGGGCGTCATGCTCCGCCCCGTCTTCAGGAAGCCCCTCATCCTCCGCAGAAGGGGCGTCCCCGCAAGCCGCCCACGCTTTCCATGCGTACATCTTGTCCGCCGGCACCCCCGCCTTGCGAAAATACTTTTGGGCGATAATATCCGTGGCAATCTGGCTCCAGAAAGCCGGAACAATCACCGTGTCTTCCTCAAAGATCACTTTCCCATCAGGGTTGCGGATTTCGCTCCGCCGTTTCTCGAAAACGATGGTATGGTACGGCCCGTATGTTAGATCCGTAAACAACCGCTTGAATTGCATCATTTTTCCTTATATTTAGAGTTTCTTTATAATTCAGAGGCTTCCAAAAAAACTTCCGCTTTTGGGAAATACTCATCGCTTACCGTATGCCCGTATAAACCCCCAGGACCCGGTAGGGAGAACAAGATACGCAGCCCCGGCAATGACGCCGCTTACTCCCCTGGGCTAAAAAAAGAAATGAGTTCCCCCCTGGTCCGCCAATACCAGAACGCCCAGGACCGCTACATAGATAGCGAACCCCCAGAGCGACTTTTCGCGCACGATTTTCAGCATAAATTTTACCGCAAAGAACCCGACGACAGCCGCCGTAACGGCGCCCGCCACTACCGCTCCCACGCCAATATTGCCCCCTTCGCCCCCTCTGCCCGCCAGGTCTTTGATCTGCAATACCAGAGCGCCCAGTATGGCAGGGATGGACAGGAGGAACGAGAACCGCGCCGCCACATCCCGGTCCATTTTCCGGGAGAGCGCTCCCGAAAGAGTCAGGCCCGACCGGGAAATTCCGGGGACAACAGCGACCGCCTGACAGAGGCCGATGACCAGGGCGTCGAGCCAGTCCATAGCCCCCGTCGGCAGGATTCCCGTCTTGCCGGCGGCATTCGACGTTCCGGCAGCGCGGCCCGCCGGGTAGGGCCGCCTGGACAGCCGCCACGAAACCAGCAGCGCCGCAGCGGTAAAGAGAAAAGCGAAACCCAGGCCCCCCCCGGACGCGAAAGCCCGCTCTATACCGTCTTTGAAGATCAGCGCCGCCGCAACGGTGGGAAGCGTCGCCAGAATGAGGAAGCCCGTCGCCGGCTGAACCGGTCTGCGCAGGATACCCCAAATATCCTTCCATAAAACGACAAACACCGCCGCCAGAGTACCCACATGGACCATGGTATCGAAGAACAGGGCCGGCTCGGAAACCCCGAAAATCCGCTGTACCAAAACCAGATGGCCGGAACTGCTCACCGGCAAGAATTCGGTGACACCCTGGACCGCCCCCAGGATGACAGCTTCAAAAATTTTCATATCCTGACGATAACCGGATTGTTCTTGCAATGCAAGGCGGCCTATAGACAGCAATTCCGAATTCAAAATACCATAAGATGGCAGGAACGGACACGGACTAAACGGGCAAACTGGAGGAGACAGCCGCTTTGCCGGATTGTTTCGCCCGGTAAATTACCCCACCCCCGCAATAATGGGCATCCCCGGTTGTAACGATGGGTATCCTGGCGATGTTTCCTCTTTATGACCGTGAGGGTCTAGGCTGGCCGGTGGTTGCATTCGAAATTACCGGTCTATAGGGGCGCTGTTCCAAAACCGTACTCCCGGCTATGCCGGGAAGGTTAGCGCACTGTCAATTAGTTTTGGGACAGGCCCACGATGCAAGGAAAGGGCGGGATAAAAAAAATAAAAAAAGTTGTTCAAATTTTGAACAACTTGTCCAAACCCTCTTGCTATTTTTTTTTCGCTATGGTACTGTTGACGATATGAGGCTGTTCCGAAACTTCAGTTTTGGAATTTGCTGATATAACAAGCAGCCTTAAGCTGCGGATCCGGCAAGCCTGTTTCGGCGGCGGTTGGATTCATATATGCGTGCAGTCATATTTCGCGGCGGCGAAATGGATAAGGGAAAATTTATCCTAATAAAGTAAGGAGAGGATTATCCCTGAAAATTTATCCCCGTATAAGGCTGCCAATTTTCCATGTCTGGGATTGTTTGACACGGCGGTTCCGGCCTGTCCAAAAATTCATCTAAAGCCAAATGAAAGAAGAACCCAAAACATTGAAAGGCAGAGTAATTACCATACTTCCGGCTCTGATTGTCGCCGGAGGGATATGGTTCCTTTCTTCCCAGAGTACGCTCCCTCAACCCAAGGGAGTATTCGGTTTTGATAAACTCCAGCATCTTGTCGCGTATCTTGTACTCGCCGTAACGGTAGGCATGGGAATTCCTTCGGCGTTTTGGCAGGCGCGGCGTTTCACGGCTTTCTTTTTGGTGGTATTCATCGCTTCGGGCTATGGAGTTGTTGATGAAATTCATCAATGGTTCACTCCGGGCCGTGATTGTAATGTTTGGGATTGGATTGCGGACACCCTTGGCGCTCTCCTGGGGGCGGCGGTAATGACGGGGGTCAACGCCGGTCTTCTGGACAAAATCAGAACCCGGTTTGGAGCGGCCGCGTGAAGGGCATAATCCTTGCCGGGGGCGCCGGAACCCGGCTTTATCCAATAACCCGGACGGTTTCCAAGCAGATACTTCCCTTGTATGACAAGCCCATGATCTATTATCCCCTGTCGGTATTAATGCTGGCGGGGATACGGGAAATACTGGTTGTTTCCACCCCCCGGGATCTTCCGTTGTTTCGGGATCTTTTTGGCTCCGGGGATCAGCTGGGTATGCGGTTTTCCTATCAGGTCCAGGAGAGTCCCCGGGGTTTGGCCGACGCCTTTATTGTGGGGGATGCTTTTATTGGCGGTGACGCCTGCGCCCTTGTTCTGGGGGACAATGTGTTTTACGGGCGCGGTTTCAGCCGGACGCTAAAAAACGCCGCCGCCCGGGTGAGCGGCAACGGCGGCGGCGCTGTCTTTGGTTATTATGTTAAAGATCCCGCCGCGTATGGCGTGGTGGAATTTGATGACGGCGGCACGGTCCTTTCTGTTGAAGAAAAACCTCCGCATCCCAAGTCTCATTACGCGGTGCCGGGCCTTTATTTTTACGATAATGATGTTGTGGCGATTGCCAAGAATATAAAACCGTCCGCCCGCGGGGAGATTGAGATTACGGCGGTGAACAACGCGTACCTGGAGCGGGGGCGGCTTTCTGTGGAAGTGCTGGGCCGGGGTATGGCGTGGCTTGATACCGGTACATACGACGGCCTTCTTGAAGCCGCCAACTTTATCGCAACCATACAAAAGCGTCAGGGTATGTATGTTTCATGCATCGAAGAAATCGCCTATTCCAACGGCTGGATTTCCAGAGACGATCTTCTGAAATTGGCGGCGTTGTATAAAACCGAATATGGCGAATATCTCAAATACATCGCCGATGAACCGTTTGTTGTTTTTGTATAATTTTTGGGAACGTTCCGGTGCCTGTTAGCGTTGAGCCGTGCCCTATTGAAGGGCTTTATGAGATACAGCCGAAGGTCTTTGGCGACAGCAGAGGATACTTTTTTGAGTCCTACTCTCAGCGGGATTTTAACGCCGCCGGGCTGACTATGACGTTTGTTCAGGATAATCAGTCCCTGTCAACCCGGGGCGTTCTTCGGGGCCTTCATTTCCAGAAAACGCGGCCTCAAGGCAAGCTGGTCCGGGTCATCGCGGGAGAGGTTTTCGATGCCGCGGTGGATATACGTCCTGGTTCGCCCACATTGGGTAAATGGCACGGCCTTGTATTAAGCGGGGAAAAGCAGAATCAGTTTTATATATCCCCTGGGTTTGCCCATGGATTTTTAGTTTTGAGCGAATCCGCGGTCTTTGCCTATAAGTGTACTGATTTTTATCATCCCGAAGATGAAGGCGGGATACTGTGGAATGATCCCGCTGTTGGTGTGGAGTGGCCTGATTTGGGGATCGAATATATCCTTTCCGAAAAGGACAGGCGGCTGCCGTGCTTTGGCTGATTGGCAATAAGGGTATGCTGGGGACTGAACTTTCCCTGGTGTTGGAGAAGCGGGGCGTCCCTTTTGTGGGCACCGACCGCGAGGTGGACATTAGCGGCTTGCAGGCTCTTGCGTCGTTTGCCGAAGCCGGGGAG
>JAIRSS010000156.1 GCA_031255315.1 Spirochaetaceae bacterium | reverse complement strand
CTGACACAGACCGCCGGGATTAGCTCCCGCGATGAAATCGGCGATCTTGCCCGTCATGTAAACCAGACTCTGGAGGGCATTAAAAATCTTGCGGTAACCATCAAAAAGCGGTCGGCGGCTCTTTCCGATATAGGAACCGATTTAGCTTCCAACATGGCCGAAACCGCCGCCTCCATCGATCAAATGACCGCCCATATCCGGAACATTGAAGGCGGGATCGCCAATCAGTCCGTATCGGTTACCGCGACCAACGAGGCAACCGCTCAGATCGCCGCCAACATCGACAGGCTCAACGAAAACGCCGAACAGCAGAGCGCGAGTGTTGCGCAGGCGTCATCGGCGGTAGAGGAAATGATAGCCAATATTCAGTCCGTTACGCAGACATTGATCAAGAACGCCGAAAGGGTGGATGAACTTTCCAAATCCAGCGAGGTTGGCCGGTCGGGGCTGCACGGGGTTGCCGGAGACATTCAGGAGATCGCCCGCGAGTCCGAGGGTTTGCTGGAAATAAACGCCGTTATGGAAAACATTGCCGGCCAGACGAACCTGCTTTCCATGAACGCCGCCATTGAAGCGGCCCACGCCGGTGAAGCCGGAAAGGGCTTTGCGGTTGTTGCCGATGAAATACGCAAGCTGGCGGAATCTTCGGGCGAGCAGTCAAAGACCATCGGGACGGTTCTCAAGAAAATCAAGAATTCCATTGACAAAATAACCCGCTCTACCGACGAGGCTCTAAGCAAATTTGAGGTTATTGACAACGGGGTAAAGACTGTCGCTGAACAGGAGGCGAGCATACGGAACGCGATGGAAGAACAGACTGCCGGCAGTCAGCAACTTTTGG
This sequence comes from Spirochaetaceae bacterium, assembly GCA_031255315.1. The sequence goes on along the minus strand of JAIRSS010000156.1, from coordinate 8,191 downwards.
AAGCGGCGGGCAAAGTGGCGGAAGTTACCCATCTGGTCAAAAGCGGTTCTGAAGAAATGTTTGAACGCAGCAGGCAGGTAATTGCCGAAGGGAAGAACCTTGACACGGCTACACAGGAAATAACCAACGGAATGCGGGAGATAGCCGCCGGTGTTGAACAAATTGACGCCGCGGTAAACCGGGTAAACAGTATAAGCGCGGATAACAAAGAAAATATCAATATTCTGGCCGATGAGGTTTCCCGGTTCAAATTAGAATAGTATAGTGCTTCCTCTTGTGAAACACCAACAAGTGTAATGCGGAGAAGGCATTCGTCATTGCAAGCGAAGCAGTCCAGAGAAGGGAGTATCTTGTCTGGATTGCTTCGGCGTTTTGCGCTTCACCATTCGTATCCGCGGACTGACAAAAGCACTATAGTATATGGATGAGGATACGATTGCGCCAAATAATAACCGCACAGGTGGACTCCGCCAAATCCCGATATTCCACGCTTTCTTTTCATACCCCACCCCTTCTACATATCAGTGGAGGTAACAAGCGCCGATTCCTAAGACCGGCACGGCCCCTCACGGGCAAAGGGGAAACAGCGGACGATGAGTCCGTATCCGCCCGTTGCCTGCGAACACTAATTTTTTTTGTTTTAACGCCGATATATAAATACACTCTAGGGGTTTGTCGCGCTTTGCGTATAATACCGTGCAAACTCTGAAAGTATGCCCATTAATCGGGATTTGTTGTATGTATATGCAAAAACCCACAAGCGCAACAGGCCGCCGGGGCTGATCATGGTCTTGTTGCGGATCAGGGCCGGGCGGTTCGGGAGGTTTAGTTGATCAGAGGATGGTATACCAGCGCCAGCGGCATGAGGGCCCAGCAGTGGCGGCTTGATGCGGTGGCAAATAACCTTGCAAACGCGGATGTGGACGGCTATAAAAAGGATGTCGCCGTTCATAAAGCCTTTCCGGAACTGCTGATGCGCAGGATGAGCGATGACGGGGTGTACCGCCATCCCTTTGGTTCAGGCGACGCGGCGCCCGTCATCGGAAAATTGGGAACCGGGGTAGAGGTAAACGAGCTTTTTACGATATTTGAGCAGGGCGCCCTTAAGGAAACCCAAAGTGATTTTGACATCGCCCTGGACGGCACGGGTTTTTTTACGGTGGCGACTCCCTGGGGAGAACGGTACACCCGGAACGGCGCGTTTCATTTAGGCAAAGAAGGGTATCTGGAAACCAAAGAAGGGTATCCGGTGCTGGGAGAAAACGGCCCGTTGCGGGTTAAGGCCAACAACTTTCAGGTTGACAAGGATGGCCGGGTTTGGATTAACGCCGAATACACCGAAGATCCTGAATTGCTGGTTTCCCGGGAAAACAACACCTGGGAAGAGACGGTGTTTCTGGACACCCTGAAGATCGTGGATTTTGATGTGGTTCGGTATCTTCAAAAACAGGGGTCCAGTCTTTACCGGGCTACCGACACCTCCGGGGAAGGCCGGGTTCTGGAAGGAGAGGCCCGGCCCCGGGTGGTGCAGGGGTTTACCGAGGCCGCCAATGTGGATCCGGTGGTGGAAATGGTGCGGATGATCGAAGTGAACCGGGCTTACGAGGCTAATCAAAAGGTGATACAAACAGGGGACGCCATGATTGGGGTTCTTATCAATCAGGTGTCCCGGTTCGCATAGGAGCAGTGAATGGTACGGAGTTTATGGACCGGCGCCGCCGGCATGATAGGGCAGCAGGCAAACATTGATACGATTTCCAATAACCTGGCAAACGTGAATACCGCCGGGTTTAAGAAGATGCGGGCGGACTTTGAGGACCTCCTCTATCAAACCATTAAGACCGCGGGAACTCCCGCCACTGAGGACTCGGTGGTTCCGGTGGGGCTCCAGATGGGCCACGGGGTAAAACTGGCCGCCACTCAGCGTATGTTCAGCCAGGGGGCGCTTCAGAATACCGAGAATGTCTATGATATGGCCATACAGGGCGAAGGGTTCTTTCGTATTCAGATGTACGATGGTACGTATGCATATACCCGGGACGGCGCCTTTAAAGTGGACTCCGACGGGCGGCTGGTAACTTCCAACGGGTATTGGGTTCTCCCTGACATCATCATGCCGGAAAACTTCCTCCCCCAAACCATTGCGGTTACCAAGGACGGACGGGTATCGGTGAAGATTCCCGATACCGATGATCCGGTAGACGTGGGCCGTATTGAACTGTACCGTTTTCCCAACCCGGTGGGCCTTACGGCGGTTGGGGAAAACCTTTTCAAGATAACCAACGCCTCAGGAGACCCCATCGCCGGTCGTCCGGGGTATGAGGGAATGGGGCAGATCATCCACAAATTCCTGGAAATGTCCAATGTGTCGGTAGTGCGGGAAATGGTGGACCTCATTGTCGCCCAGCGCGCCTATGAGTTCAATTCCCGGACCATACAGACCAGCGACAACATGCTGGGAACCGCTACCAGCCTGAAGCGATAGAGCCGGTAAGGAATAGAGGGAAATATGGATATAAGCGAAGTTAGTTCTTATCTGAATACAGCGCGGCAGGTCCCTTTTTCTCAGGGGATTCTCAGCGGTTCCCGGGAAACCGCGGGAAGGCCCGACGGAACGGATACAGTATTTGCGGATATTCTTGATAAATTTCGGAATGTCCAGGCCGCGAAGCCCGGCGGGCTTGTGGAGGCTGAAAAAGAACCTGTCCCAGCCCTTTCAAGCGGGAAACCGGTTATCGACAAAGCCGGCAAACTCTATGAACAATGCGAGGCTCTGGAGACTTTTTTAGTCAAGACCCTCATCAGCGGGATGCGGAACACCATATCAAAATCGAACCTGCTTGATACCGGGTTTGCGGGTCAAATGTACGAGGACATGCTCTACGATGAATACGCCAAAGACTTTACCCGGAACGCGAACTTCGGTCTCGCGGAACTGGCGTATTTAGAACTTACGGGACAGCGGGGCAAGGTTCTGGCTAAATAACCGGCCTCATGCCGAGTTACAGCGGGCCTTTCCTACGGGTGGGAAGCCGCCGCGTCCCCGGCAAGTTGCCCGCAGGCGCCGCCTATGGCCCGGCCTTTTCGGTAGCGCCGGGTAACGGTAAGACCCAGCGTTTCAATGCGTGAACGCAGGCGGGCAATTTCTCCCGCGCCGGGTTCATGTATGGCCCGGCCTTCAAAGCGCATCCCCTCCACGGGGTTCCAGGGGATCAGATTTACCACCACGTCAAGGCCGTGGGCAAATTTCGCCAGGGCGTCCGCGTCTTCGGGACGGGTGTTGACGCCTCCTAAAAGGACCATTTCCAGGGTAATGCGGCGGCCGGTGAGTTTCTGGTACCGGCGGAGCGCGTCTTTCACCGCGGACAAGGGGTTGGCTGTTGTTACCGGCATAAGGCGGCTGCGGAGTTCCTCGTCCGCTGTGGTGAGGGACAGGGCCAGGCGAAGGCGGGGCCCGTTTTCCGCAAGGTCCCGGAGCCCCGGGACAACGCCGCTTGTGGAGACAGTAATCCGCCGGGGAGAAAAGTCCGCGCCGCCTGACAGAACCGCGGCGGCCTTGCGGAGTTCCCCCAGGTTGAGCAGAGGCTCCCCCATACCCATGAACACGATGTTGGCAATGTCCCCTTCGATTTTCCGCAGCCGGAAAAACTGGCTTACTATCTCGCCGGAGTCCAGGTTGCGATGGAAGCCCAACGCGCCGGTCTTGCAGAAGACGCAGCCCATAGGACAGCCCGCCTGGGTGGAAAGGCAGGCGGTCCGCCGCCCCTCCCCGTCGGTGAGCAACACCGCTTCAATGTGATACCCGTCATGCAAGGTGAGCCGGATCTTCACCGTTCCGTCAGGATCCCGCAGTTCGGCGGATACTTCGCCAGAATAGAGGCTGAACCGCTTCCCCAGTTCCCCCCGGAGGGAACGGGGAAGGTCGGTCATGTCGTCAAAGCTCCCGGCGCCCCGGCGTATCCAGGAGAAGATCTGCTTCGCGCGATAAGAGGGCAGGGGAGCAAGAAGGACGGCCGTCTCTTCCGGAAGAAGCCCGGAGAGGGCGGGCCGTCCGGCGCCGTCCGGCATCAGGCTTTGAGTTTTTCGAGAAGTTCGATGATGGACGGGTTCCGCAGCCCCAGCTTCTGGAATTCCATGAGGACTTCTACCGCTTGTTTCTTGTCCCCTTTCTTGATGTAACAATCCGCCAATTCAGTATAAAACCGGTAGTTCTTGGGGTCCTGCTGAATAAGGTGGCGTAAGGATTCGACAGCCTCGGTGTATTTACCCTGGGACTTGGAGACTATCGCAAGCCCCAGTACCGCATACGTATCAAATTCGATGTTTAAAGCCCGGTGATAATACTCCGAAGCCTTTTCATAGTCGTTCAGATTACGGTATGCGTCCCCAACCCGGGTCAAGATAACCTTGTTCCGCGGGTCCTGTTCAAGAATACGGTTCCAGTATTCCAGGGGGCGGTACAGTTGGTTCAGGCCCCGGTAACAGTCGGCAAGGCCGAAGAGCGCGTAGAAGTTGGAAGGATCCTTTTCCAGAGCTTTCTCAAAATAGCCTATCCCCTTCTCAAAGGTTTTGAGCTTCCGGTGGCAGTTCCCTATGGAAGTCAGCACCTTAATATTCACGTTTTCCTTGTCGATTTCCAGCATCTTCTCCCAATAGAACAAAGCCTCCCGGTATTCCTTGAAATCGTAGTGCAGATGTCCCAATCCTATAATGGCATAGGCATTTTGTTTTGCCATATCCAGAACCTGCTGGTACACCATTTTGGAATGCTTGAAATCCCGAATCTTCCGGTACGCGTCGGCCACACGGGTCAGGACGGTGATGTTCTTGTTATCGTGGAGCAGGTATTGTTCCCATATTTCTATAGCCTGGTGGTACTGATTCAGGGCTTTGTAACAGTCCGCCAGGCCGAACAAGGCGTAGTTGTTTCCCTGATGGCAGGTAAGGCAACGCTTATAATACTCCACCGCCTCCCGGAAAGAACGCTGTTTCCGAGCCGCGTCCCCCATGCCGACCAGGGCGTAATTATTGGTTTCGTCAGTCAGCAATATTTTTCTGAAGCAATCAACCGCTTCAGTGATCTTGTTTTCTTTCAAAAAGAGATAGCCCTTTTTTGAGAGTTCCGAGATTTCTGAGATGTCCAAGGCCCCCTCATCCGGACCGCCTGAAAGATTCAGCACCGGCGGCATGGAGGCGCTTGGGTTCAAAATACCCTGCAGGTTTTCATTATTGTTCATTGGGAAGCTCCTCTTTTTCATGTATCATACTTTTGATGATTTCGGATAATTCGATAATAATTGAGTCAGACTTTTTTTTATCTGGAGCAATCCAATACATACGAAGGGCGTCTAAAATCCTTCCTTTCGACCGGTAAAAATCACCTATTCTCACCAACCCATCGGAATACCCGGTGGTTAAAAAAATCCTCCGGGCGGCCTCTACATTACCCTGGTTGTACAAGACATTGCCTTTACGGTTTAATGCGACTTTCTGCTCCCGGCTGATCTGGGGCTTTGACAGGGTTTTTAGAAAAACGGCCTGATCTTCAAAACGGTCTAATACGCTTTTACACGCCGCGCCATGCTCAAATTTTATACTATTTGCCATTTTTAACCAAATCACGACAAAATTTTTGGACTTTGTACCAAAGTACGCCTAAAGCACCTTCTCAGGCTGTATACAGCATACTATACATTACAAAGAAAATCAACTATTTTTTCTCTAAAAAAATAAAAAAATCTACCAAAGAGCGCCCGAACGCTTTTGATAATTCTAAAGAGAGGTCCGCTATTTTAGTATACTCATCTTCCTTGGGCCTGTGCAAGAGTATCCGGGAACCAGAATGTACCAGCGGGGAGGCCGTTATAGATTTAAGAAGGTCCCACTTGAATTTGTACGGAAAAGGAGGATCGCAAAAGATCACGTCGAAGGGCGCTTTTGCCCGGGATACATAGAGTTCGGCGGCCATAAAACGGCAGCGTATTCGTACCGGAGACATGGAAACGTTTTTCAGCAGCGTTTTTCTTTTTACTGGATCTTTTTCAACCGCTTCCACCGGCGCGGCGCCCCGGGAAGCCGCTTCCAGGGCGATGACGCCGGACCCGGAAAAGACATCCAGGAAGGAAAAACCGGAAAGATCCCCGAGCGACGCAAAGACCGATTCCCGCATACGATCCATAGCGGGCCGGATTTCCCCAGCGGGGACTGCCACCCTGCGCCCCGCAAGCACGCCGCCGGTAATTCTCATAAATTATTTCAGATTCGGAGAAGTTCGGCTAATTCATTGGAGGTGATTCCAGAGTCTGTGGACGCTTTTTGGGTTTCTGTCGCAATAATATCGTCGAGCGTCTTTTTCCGCTTCTGGTTCTGGTCCAACAGCAGGTTAAGATGGCTGCGGATCGCCGGAAAGTTGCCCGCCGAGATGTCGCCGTCTCCGCTAATCAAGTCGGATAGGACTTCCGCGAAGATCCGCTCGGTCTCAGACAGGTTATAGAATTGTTCCATTCGTTCAATAAAACGTTTATTCTCCGAAAGCTGCTTCAGGAGAATAGTGAGGGTTACGTCTATAAAATTTGCGTCGTCTAATGTCTGTTCCAAAAACAACTCAGGGTCGGTATCCAAGAGGAGCATATCCCGAATTACTCTGATCCGGGCGTTGATAATAAAGATGGAATCCTCAAAGTTAATATGCGTATACATATCCTCTATATCGGCTTTATCTATCGGCATTATCTGATTTTTTTATAACACCAGCCTTTAAAAAACACCGTTTCACCGGATCAATGCGTCAGCAGGCACCGGCAGGCTGCGGAGACTAAACGCCAAAACATATGATGACACGGTCCGTAGAGTACGCGGATTTTCACGGATTATGAACACGTTTGATACGAAAAATCTGTGGACGCCATTCCTGCCTTTTAGTTTAAGCAGCCTGCTGGCAGCCTGGTGCGTTTGTGGATTTTTTGCATATCTATGCAAAAACCCCGGCTAACGGGGCTTCTTTGGGAGTTCGCAAAGTATAAATATTCATTTCATGAAAGCGGCTGTTCCAAAATTTCAGTTTTGGAACAGGCTTAACGAGTTCTGCGCCTTTTCGGTGCGGGGTTCGTAAATCTCCGGGAGCGTTCAGGATTTCTTTTGACTCGTTATTGCGTTGATCGCTTGTTCCCGGGCGGCTATGACCCTGTCGCACCACGCGTCGAATTCCTGATCCTCCCGCCGGCATTCGGGGTGAGCCAGGATGTATTCAACAGTTTGACGGATCCCCTGGTCCATTCGGACCAGGGCGGTAAAATCCGGAACCAGACGTTTGAGTTTGGCGGTGTCAAAAACCACCGAGTTAGCCTTGTCCCCAATGAGCCCTCCCCAAAAGTTATAGGTTTTGCCGCAGGCATCCAGGAATTCGCTTGAAATGTGAACCGCCTTGAGCGGCTTGTCCAGGGCGTCCGCTATAACGGCGTACACCTGGTTCCACGTAACCGTTTCGCCGGAGGTAATGTGGACCGCCTCTCCAATGGCGTGGATGTTCCCCAAAAGACCGGTGAACCCTCTGGCGAAGTCGCTGGCGTGGGTCATGGTCCAAAGGCTCGTACCATCCCCGTGGATGATCACCGGCTTCCCGTCACGGATGCGCTTTACGACCTGCCAGCTTCCGTTTTTCCCGTGGACCCCCAGGGGGACGATCCGCTCATCGTAAGTATGGCTGGGCCGCACGATGGTGATAGGGAAGCCGTCTTCCCGGTACGTTCCAAGAAGGAAATCCTCGCAAGCGATCTTGTTCCGGGAGTATTCCCAGTAGGGGTTCGCCAGAGGGGTGCTTTCGGTAATGAGGTAATCGGCCGGCGGTTTCTGATAGGCGGACGCGGAACTGATAAACACGTACTGTTTGGTTTTCCCCCTGAAGAGCCGGTAATCCCGCTCAACATGCTCCGGCGTAAAGGCGATGAAATCGGCCACTACATCGAACATCGTATCTTTGAGCACAGCCGCCGCGCCGGCTTCATCGGATATGTCGCAACGGAACTGGACCGCCCCTCCACAGGAAACGCCGTCCCGGTTCCCCCGGTTCAGAAGGTACAACTGGTGCCCGGTTTCCAAAAGCCGCCGGGAAATCGCGGCGCTGATAGTTCCTGTCCCGCCTATTAATAAAACTTTCATCATTACCTCCACCTAAACTATGAGCGATGCTGCT